>NZ_JBBEGC010000008.1:81276-158724 GCF_037401995.1 Saccharothrix sp. CCNWYY140 | reverse complement strand
GGCCATACGGTGGGGGAACCGAGGCCCTCCACTTGTAGGTAACACCTACCGCGCGCTCCGCGCGCGAAGGACGCGCTGCGCGCGGGAAAAGCTTTGCCGGGTGGCGGCGATACCGGGGCCAATCGCTCTAACTGGTTTTCGCGGCCCGGAGTTCGGCGCGGAGTTCTGCCAGTTCCGCCTTCACCGACCGCAGTTCCGCCAACGTGGCCTGCTCAGCCTCCACCACCTGCTCCTCCACCCCGCTCAACCGATCAACCAGCCAAGACGCGATGGTGCCCGTGATGACACCAAGCAGCGCGATCCCGCCAATCATGAGCAAGGCAGCGACCAACCTCCCCTCCCACGTCACGGGATAACGATCGCCGTACCCAACGGTGGAGATCGTGGTCAGGGTCCACCAGGCGGCATCGCCGAACGTGGTGATCGTGGCGTCAGGATGGTTGCGTTCGGCGTCCAGCACCGCGAGCGACGCGCACAGCCCCACCAGCAGCGTCACACCCGCCGCGTACACGCCGATGCGCTCGCGAACCCGACCCGCGTACCGCCTGTTGAGCACCTTCAGCACGGTGATCAAGCGCAGCACCCGCAGCTGCCGGACCATCGGCAGGACCACCGTGAGCAGGTCGAACAGGTGCGTCACGAAGAACCGGCGCTTGTTCACGGCCAGCGTGAAGCGGGCCGCGTAGTCCAGTGCGAACACCAGCCACACGCCCCACAGGACGACTTCGAGCGTCATGTGCAGCCCGGCCGTGGCCCGGTTGTCCAGGACCTGCCAGGCGTAGACCACCAGGAAGACGACCGCCAACACCGTCAGCGGCCACTCGACCCGCCGCTCCCACTGGGTCAGCCGGTGCTCATCACTGTCCAACACCGCCCTATGGTGACCGCCGGAGCAGCGGTTTTCCAGCTAGCGAGGCCCCTTGATGCCCTTTCGACCGCTGCTCTTGATCGCCCCGTACGCGGCGGTGCCCAGGAACAGCACGCCACCGATGATCGCCAGCCAGAACAGGCCCTTCACGACGGCGCCCACCAGGCTCAGGGCCACCCAGATCGCGAGCAGCCACAGGATTATCTTGACCATGTCCCCTCCAACGTGCGGTCTGACCTGGTGGTTCCTCAGAGCCAGGACTTGAGCCGGCGCAGGGCCTCGGTCATGTCGCCCGCGCTGCCGGCGAAGGAGAACCGGACGAACTCGTGGCCGTGCACCGGGTCGAAGTCGATGCCCGGGACGATCGCGACTCCGGTGTCGGCGAGCAGCTTGCGACAGAAGGCCATCGAGTCGTCGGTGAGGTGCGAGACGTCGGCGTAGGCGTAGAACGCGCCGTCCGCCGGGGCGATCTTGGTGATGCCCAGGTCGTGCAGGCCCTGGAGCAGGACGTCCCGGTTGTGGCGGTAGCCGTCGACCAGGGAGGCGGTGTAGGCGTAGGACTCGTCGGTGAACGCCTGCACCGCCGCGTGTTGCGCGAGGGCGGGTGGGCAGAGGGTGAAGTTGCCGGTGAGGCGGTCGGCGGCGTCGCGGAGGTCCGGCGGCATGAGCATCCAGCCCAAGCGCCAGCCCGTCATGGCGAAGGCCTTGGAGAACGAGTTGACGACCACGGAGTCGCGGGAGGTTTCCCACGCGCAGGCGAGCGGGCTGCCGTAGCTGATGCCGTGGTAGATCTCGTCGCTGATCAGCCGGGTGCCGTGGGCGGTGCACCAGTGGGCGAGGTCGCGGAGTTCGGTCGGGCTCAGCACCGTCCCGGTGGGGTTCGCGGGGCTGGCGACGACCAGGCCGTCCAACGGCCCGACCTCGTCGAGCATGGCGGTGGTGGGTTGGAACCGGGTCTCCGGCCCGCACGGCAACTCGACCACCTCGCACCCGAGGGCGCGCAGGATGTTCCGGTAGGCCGGGTACCCGGGCCGGGCGAGCGCGACGCGGCTGCCGGGGTCGAACGCGGACAGGAACGCCAGCAGGAACGCCCCGGACGAGCCCGTGGTGACGACGACGTCGTCGGGGGACACCTCGAGCCCGTACTGCCGCCCGTAGTGCCCGGCGAGAGCGGTGCGGAGTTCGAGGATCCCGAGCTGCTCGGTGTACCCCAGCGGGTTGTGCCGCAGCGCGTGCTCGGCCGCCCGCAACACCGGCTCCGGCGCGGGACTGGACGGCTGGCCGGCCGCGAGGGACACGACGTCGCCGTGCGTGCGCTGCCGCTGGGCGGCGGCGGACACGATGTCCATGACGTGGAACGGCGGCACGTCCGCCCTGGCAGCTACACCGAACATGCGCACAGGCTAATCCGACCGGGGGCGGGCCGAGGCGGCTCCTAGTAGCCCTGGTAGCCGCCGCCCGACGCCATCGACTTCAACCCCGGGTGGCCCTCGAACCCGCCGTAGCGCGAGAACGTGTACCGGACGCCGGCGATGATGTTGTCCACCGGGTTCCAGATGTCGTCGTGCCCGGGCAGCTTGTGCGCCTGGAACGTCGGGTCGATGCACTGCATCAACCCCTTCGACGGGGTGCCCTTGGCCGCGTTCGAGTCCCAGTCGTTGATGGCGTGCGGGTTGCCGCCGGACTCCTTCTCGATGATCGTCCAGATCTCGTCGATGTTGTCCTCGGTGACCGGGATCCCGTTGGCCTGCAAGATCTTGATCGCCTCGCGGATCCACTGCTCGACGTTGCCAGGCGGCGGACCACTGGACGGCGGGCCACCCGACGGCCCGAGTCCACCCATGCCACCACCGCCACTACCGGAACCGCCACCACCGCCTGAGCCACTGGAACCGCTGGAACCGCCACTGCCGCCCTGGTCGGACGGCGTCGGGGTCACCTGAGCGGGCTTGGTCTCGGGTTCCGGCGTGGGCGTCCACTCCACCGGCTGACCCGGCGCGGGCACGAACGCCTGCGTGCCGGGGTCCGCCATGCTCGAGAACGCCGGGCTGATCGACCCCGCCCGCCCCTTCAACGCGCCCAGCGCCCCGCTCAACGCCTGCTCCGCCTGCGCGATCACCGGCCCGGCGTCGCCCTCCGCCTCGGCACACATACCGCGGATGGCGCTGTCGACGTCCTCCTGCGGCATCCCGTGCGCCTGTGCGCGCAACTGCCGCACGCGGCTCAGCAGGTTTTCACAAATGCGCTCGACCGACGTCTTCGCCGATTCCAGTGCCGCCGCCGCGGATTCGAGATCACCGGCCGCCGCGGTCAAGGCGTCGGTCAACGCCGTCCCGCAGCGCGTGAATTCACCCATGTAGGCGACGAATCCGTCCGCGGACCCGCCTTCCCACGCCCCGTCCAACCCGGAGACGGACTGCGTGACCGCGTTGGCCGAATCGCCGCCCTTCGTCGCCGCCTGCTTCCAGCGGGCCGCGATCTCGCGCACCGCCTCGGGCCGCGCGGTCTCCACCTTGTCCGCCAGCGCCGCCAGGCCGGCACCGCCCGGCAAGCCCGCTACCTCGTCGAACGCGCTCACGTCACACCGCCCGGAACGAGGACGCGTTGGCGTCCTCCACGTCGACCACGGACGCCTGGACCGCGTCCAGCGCCCGCTCCACCTTGCCCAGCAGCGACTCGGCGGCGGCGAACTCGGCACCCGCCTTCGAGTCCAGTTCGGCGGCGGCCGAGGAAAGACCGCCCGAATTCGCCAACTTGCCGAAGATGCCCGGATCGGCGTGCTGCCCGGAGAACCCGTCGCCCACCGCGCCGAATTGTCCGGCTTGGGCGCTCACCGTGCTCCGGCACTGCTCCATCGCTTCGGCGTTGAACTTCGCGACCGCCATTTCCCACACTCTAGAGATCCCGGCGGGGACGCACCCGCGTTATGACGAGAGTTCATCCAGCAGCGCCGTGATCGCCTCGCGCAGCGCCGCCGGGTCGGTCGGGCCGTGGAAGTCCACGACGTCCGCCGACCGCCTGCGGTGCCCCTCGGCGTCCAGCACGGCCGCGCCGAACCGGCCGCGCAGGTCCGTGCCGCCGACGTTGCCGCCGCCAAGCACGGGCAGCAGCCCCACCAGCGCGGCGGCCAGGTCCGACTCCAGTTCGCGCACGGTCACCACGGCGCCGGTCAGCACCGCCAGCACCGTCCCGGCGCCCGCCGACGCCGCCAGCGCGCGCACCGCCGAGCTGCCGAACCCCAGGCGCAGGTCGGCCGACCGGGGCGGGTTGGCCAGCAGCTTGAACGCCGCGCCCAGCCACGGGTCCAGTTCCGCGCCGCGCGCGAGACCGGCGGCGGTCAGGTCGTGCCACGGCGCGGGCTCGTCCGCCACGTGCAGGACGATCGGCATCGCGCCGAGGTCGAGGTGGTCCCAGGCGGTGCGGAACGCGGCGGCGCTCATCGTCGCGGTGGTCACCAGACGTCACTCCCGGCTGACGGCGGGCCGTGGTGCCCGCACGAGGGTTGACGCGGCGACCGCCGCCCGGGTTCCCGGCTACACCTCGTTGATCAGCTCCCACACGCAGGTGGCGAGGCGGGCGTTGTCGATCGGGGTGATGGTGCTCCAGCTGCGGCCGTCCGAGCTCGGGCGCACGAGGTGCAGGTACCGGCCGGTCGGGGTGTCGTGCCAGGCGACCACGCGCCGCGCCCGCGCCGGCGGGCCGCCGTGCTGCGCCCGTTCCGCGCCGAACTGGCCGCGCGTGCTCATGCCGTCGCACATGCCCGCCAGCTCCTGGGCGTCGCTGAGCGGCAACCCCTGCCGTTCCAGGGCGAGCACCAGCTTCTCGGCGTTGCGCCCGGCTTCCTGGGACGCGGCGCGCAGCACCTCGTTGGGCAGGCTGATTGACCGGCCGCGCCCGGCGGGCATCTCGCCCGCGACCGACACGGCCGCCTCGGCCAGGGCGCTGCCGCGCGCCTCGATCAGCCAGACCTCCTCGCCGTCCACCACGGCGAGGATGGCGTCGTCGCCCGACGCGGCGGCCAGGCCCTTGATCTTGCGCCGGTCCACCCAGATCCAGATGTCGACGCACACCTGCGGGTTGGCCAGCAGGGCGAAGGTGTCCGCCAGTTCGGGGACGAGCCTGCGCCCGCCGGCCAGCCCGCGCTGCTCCAGCGACCCCCACGCCTGCTCCACGAACCGCGCCCGCTCGGTGTGCGTGACACCCGGGCTGGGCACGTCGAGGGCGACGTTGCGCCGCTGGTGCCGTTCGGCCTCCCACGCCACGTCGAACTCCAGCGCGGAGAGGACGACCGTGCCGCTCACTTCGTCTCGGGCTCGTCGCCGATGACCTGCTGCACGACCATGCGCTCGTCACCGAAGACGTCGTCGGAGTCCACGCCGTACTTGCGGATGTGCTCCGCGTCCTCCTCGCCGTCCTTGCCCCGCGGCGAGGCGGCGGCCTGCATCATCGACCCGGCGCCGGCCTTGCCGGCGACACCCGCCGCCGCACCCCGGCTGCCCGGCGCGCGCTCGCCGTCGGGGTCGATCGCCCCGATGGTCGCGGAGATGCCCGCCTTGCCCGCCAACGCGCCGGCCCCCGGCACGGCGCCCTTGACGCCCTTGCCACCGTCCGCGCCACCCTTGCCCTGCGGCCCGTCACCACCCTTGCCCCCACCGGGCGCGACCGGCGTGGACGGACCACGCACGACCTTGGCCCCCTTGGCGGTGAGCGCGAGCCCGGTCAGCGCCGTCCCGGCCGTGAGCCCCAACCCGAGCCCCAACCCGAGCCCGGACGGCACCCCCACCTTGCCCGGCAACAACGGCGCCGCACCCGGCGCGGGCGTGGGCGTGCTCGGCGGCAACACCCCGGTAGACCCACCCGGCAACTGCGGCGGCACGTTCACCGACCCACCCCCGGGCACCGGCGCCGGCGCACCCGGCGCCGGCGCACCCGGCACACCCCCGGGCACCTGGCTGATCCCGCCACCAGGCTGCTGCACCGAGGCGACCGGCGTGGCGACCGCGCTGGAGGCGGTGGTCACGTCGAACGTCGGCGGCTTGTTCATGCCCTGGTACTGGTTGAGCGAATCCCGACTGGCGTCGACGTACTGGTCGAACCCGCGGATGACCTGCTCGCGCGCGGCCTGCGTCTCCTTGACCTCTTTGGCGTGGTCGGTCTCGTAGCCGAAGAAGCCGCCGGCGTCGTCCCAGAAGCTGGTCTCGGTGTCGCCCTGCAACTTGGAGGCGTCGGGCATGCCGTTGCGGGAGTCGCTGTAGTTGTCGCCCTGGACGGCGGTCGCCTTGGAGTTCTGCTGCCCGGCCTCCGTGCCGGAGGTGGCGACGTCGGCGTGGACGGTCACCTTCTCCCCGGCGTGCTCACCCGCGGCACCCACCCAGTCGATGCCCAACTTCTTGAGCTCGGCCCGGATGCTCTCGTCCACCTGCTCGAGCGTCGCGGCGAGCGACCGCAACGCGTGCGAGGCGGTGCTGAACCGCTGCGCGGCGTCGCTCTCGGTGAACTGCTGGAGCAACGTCATGAGGCCGGCGTTGTCGAAACCTTGGAAGCGGTGGTCCTGGAGCTGCCTGAAGTCGGTCACGACTTCCCCCTCACTTCAAGGTCTGCAAGGTCGCGAGCGCCAGTTCAGCGCCCTTGTTGGCGTTCCGGCACAACTGGTCCTGGGCGGTGTCCCGCCCCACGGGCCGGAACTGGACGAACAGGTGCTGGCCGTCCGCCACGTCGACGGCCACCGAGCACTCGAAGTTCGTGGTGCCCTTGAAGGTCACCTGCTTCGCCGGGAAACCCGAGACCTCGGTCGGGGCGACGTCCTGGTTGCCGCCGCCCTTCCAGTGGTCGTAACCCTTACCGGTGACCAGATCCACCGTGTAGGTGTAGCGGGGAGTGACCCCGGCGGCGGTGACGTAGGAGCACGCCTTGGAGGCGACGCCCGGGATCAGCTCCGAGGGCTCGGCGTTGACCGCAGCGGTGCCCAGTTGCTTCTGGTCGTCCGCGGTCAGGGCCTTGCACGGGTCGAGGCCGTCGAGCTTGACCGCCTTGGGCCGGTCGGAGGCGGCGGAGGTCGCCGTGGTGGTCTTCGACGCGCCGGTCGAGCCCGTTTCCGGGGTGGGGTTGCCCGCCTGACCGGTGGTGCAGCCGACCAGGGTGAAAGCAGCCGCACCGACGACGGCCACCCATTTAGCGAGGCGCACCAGCAGCCCCCAACGCCGAGTTGATCTCTTCCTCCGTGAACCCGTACTGGGTCGCCGCGCCGCGCAGCTTCTCGACCAGCTCGGTGAGGCTCTGGACGTACTGCTCGATCCGCACGCCGTAGGACTCGGGGTGGTCGATCAGCCGGTCGTTCCAGGCCTCGGCGATGTCCGCGTTGACCTCGTCCAGGCCGCCCACGTCGATGCGGAGGCTGCGGATCGCGCGCCCGTAGGAGGTGTCCAAGCTCTCCATCTGCGCTTGGATCACCTTGGCGGCTTGGAGGACCGTGTCCTTCTTCACCTCGAACTTGGCGCCCGGACCCGGGGAGTTCGCCAGGGTGTCGTTCAGGTGCTTCTCCGCCGCGAACATGTCGCCGACCGCTCGCCCGATGGCTCCGCCCACCCCGGCGACGGCTCCCAGTAGGCCGTTCTCCTCCACGACGTCCATCCCCCGTACGGTCGGTAACGGATCGGTCCCGGTTCGCAGGCTACCAACGTGCGCGTGAGCCGGGTCTGAGGTTGGACGAACTCGAGCGCCGTCCGGTTCCGACCCGATCGTGGGCATGCCGAGTAGCCCGCCCCGACAAGCCGGGAGCGGGCCTCGGCACGGGGGTTACGGGACTTCGATCTCGTTGTTCGCCGCGCGCAGCGCGATGTCGGTGCGGTGGTGGGAGCCGGTCAGGTGGACGGAGGCCACTCGGTGGTAGGCGTCTGTGCGGGCGTCGGCCAGGGTGGCGCCGGTGCCCACGACGGACAGGACTCGGCCGCCGGTCGAGACCACCGCGCCGTCTTCGCGGCGGCGGGTGCCGGCGTGCAGGACGCCCTCCGCCTCGCCGCCGGTGACGACGTCCCCGGTGCGCGGGCGGCCGGGGTAGCCCTCGGCGGCCAGGACGACCGTCACCGCGTAGCCGTCGGCCCATTCGAGGGGGCCGACGGACGACAGTTGGCCGGTGGACGCCGCCAGGAACAAGCCCGCCAGCGGGGTGCGCAGGAGGGCCAGGACGGCCTGGGTCTCGGGGTCGCCGAAGCGGCAGTTGAACTCGATGACCTGCGGGCCCGTGGACGTCAGTGCCAGGCCCGCGTACAGCAGGCCGGTGAACGGGGTGCCGCGGCGTGCCAGTTCGTCGACCACGGGCTGCACGCACGTCGACACGATCGTGTCCACCAGATCGGGTGACGCCCAGGGCAGTGGCGAGTAGGCACCCATGCCGCCGGTGTTGGGGCCGGAGTCGTTGTCGCCGACGCGCTTGAAGTCCTGCGCGGGCAGCAGGGGGACCACGGAAACGCCGTCGGTCAGGCAGAACAGGGACACCTCGGGGCCGTCCAGGAAGGACTCCAGCAGCACCGGGTGGCCGTGGTCGAGGAGGGTCATGGCGTGGGCGCGGGCGGTGTCGCGGTCGGACGTCACGACGACGCCCTTGCCGGCCGCCAGGCCGTCGTCCTTGACCACCCAGCGGGGGCCGAAGTGGGTCAGGGCCGCGTCCAGGCGGGCCGGGTTGTCCACGACCTCGGACGTGGCCGTGGGCACCCCGGCCGCCTGCATGACGTCCTTGGCGAACGCCTTGGAGCCCTCGATGCGGGCCGCCGCGGCGGACGGGCCGAAGCAGGGGATGCCGATGGCGCGCACGGCGTCCGCCGCGCCCGCCACCAGGGGCTGCTCCGGCCCGACCACGACCAGGTCGGCGTTCCACTCCTTGGCCAGCGCGGCGACCGCTGCCGGGTCGCCCACGTCGACACCGTAGGTCTCGGCCGCGCCCGCGATCCCGGCGTTGCCGGGTGCGCAGGCCAGCGCGACGACCGCCGGGTCGCGCGACAAGGCGAGGACAAGGGCATGTTCACGGGCGCCGGACCCGATGACCAGGACACGCACGGTGGGCCAGCCTAGATGACGCAGCGGGTCATCCGCCGAACGCGTCCAGGGAACCGGCGTGCAGCGGCACCGGGTCGGTCATCGCGGCCTTCTCCTTGATGATGTCCTTGGCCGCTGGGTGGACCTTCTCCAGGTCCGCCTTCTTCTCGAAGACGAGCTTGGTGATGGCGCACGCGTTGGCGTCCGGGAAGTCGGCCTTCACCAGCAGCACGTTGGGCACGACGACGGTCGGGATGTCCGCGGACTGCCCGTAGGTGGCGGCCGGGATGGTGCCCTTGTCGTAGACCGAGTTGACGTCCTTCAGCTTGGGCAGCAGCGGGGTGATGTCGATGAACTTGACCTGGTCCTTCAGCGACGTCGTGATGTCGGTGATCTGCGCGGTGGGCAGGCCGCCGGACCAGATCAGGCCGTCCAGGCTGCCGTCCTTCATGCCGTCCGCGGTCTTGGCCAGGTCGAGGCGCTGCGCCTGGACGTCCTTCTCCGCGTCGAGGCCGGCGGCGGCGAACAGGCGGTTGGAGATGACCTCGGTGCCGGACTTGGGCGAGCCGGTGGAGATCCGCTTGCCCTTCATGTCCGCGATCGAGTTGATGCCGCTGGACGCCCGCACCAGCACCTGGGTGTAGTTCGGGTACAGGCGGGTCAGGGCCTGGATCTTCTGCGGCTTGCCGTCGAACGCGCCCTTGCCCTTGACCGCGTCGGCGGCGGTGTCGGCCAGCGAGAAGGCCATGTCGTAGTCGCCCGCGACCAGCTGCTGGATGTTCTGCACCGACGCGCCGGTCTCGGCCGCGGTGGCCTTGAGCTTGGTGTTGTCGCTGATCAGCTTGGCCAGGCCGCCGCCGACGACGTAGTACACGCCGCCGGAGTTGCCGGTGGCGATGGTGATCCGCCCGTCGGCCGCCTCGCACGCCGCGGTCTTGGAGCCGGTGTCCGTGGCCTCGCGCTTGCCACCGCACCCGGCGGCGACGAGCGCCACCGCGAGCACCGCGACGGGGACCTTCCAGCTACGCATGGTGTTCCTTTCGCATCTTCGGCAGGAGCAGGTGCACGGCCACCGCGACGACGAGGAACCCGACGCCGACGGCGATCGTGACCGGTTGCAGGTAGAGCAGGGCGATGGCGGCGGGAACGCACAGCAGCCGCTCGGGCCACTGCGCGCGGTGGACCAGCCACCCGCCGGTGACCACGGCCAGGGCCGCGACCCCCAGCGCGGAGGCGGCGAAGACCCACAGCACGTCCACGAACGGCGCGCGCAGCAGCAGGGCCGCGCCGTCGTCGGTGAGCACGAACGCGAGCGGCACGAGGAACGCGGGCAGCGTGTACTTCCACGTCCGCCACATCGTCTTCATCACGTCACCGCCGGTGATGGCGGCGGCGGCGACCGCGGCCAACGCGGTCGGCGGCGTGACCTCGGACAGCACCGCGTAGTAGAAGATGAACATCGCGGTCTCTTCGGGGGCCACGCCCAGGTCCACCAGCGCGGGCTTGATCACGACCCACGAGATGATGAAGGACGCGGTCACCGGCACTGCGAGCCCGAGCACGCTCACCGCGACCGCCGCGAGCACCACGGTCACGAACAGCACGACCGACGGGTTGGACGAGATCAGCCCGGCGATGTCGACCAGCATGCCGGCCAGTTCCTGCCCCAGCCCGGTCTTGGTGATGGTCGAGGTGATCACACCGGCCGCCGCGCACACCGCCACCACGGGCAGCGCGCTGCGCACCCCGGTGGACAGCGAGTCGAGGATGGTCCGCCCCCAGGCACGGACATCCCCCTTGTGCGCGATCAACGCGAACAAAGCCGCGACCCCGGACGCGTACACCACGGCCGAGTAGACCGGGATGTCCAGCGCCAGGAAGACGACGATCACCCCGAGCGACAGGAAGTGGTACCCACCGCGCTTGAGCAGCACCCACGGGCTGGGCGCGTCGATGTCCACGGGCTTGGCCCCGAACCGCCGCGCGTCGATCTCGACGGCCAGCGCGATGCCCAGGTAGTACAGCAGCGTCGGCAGGATCGCCCAGATCAGCACCTGGAGGTACGAGGCCTCCAGGTACTCGGCGATGATGAACGCCGCCGCGCCCAACGTGGGCGGCGACAGGATCGCCCCGATCCCGGAGGCCGCGAGCAACCCACCCGCGCTCTCCTTGGGATAACCGGCCTTCTTGAGCATCGGCCAGGTCACCGCACCCAGCGACACGGTGGTCGCGGTCCCCGACCCGGACACGGTGCCCAGCAGGAACCCGGCGGTCGCGGCGGTCCGCCCCGGCGCGGTCCGCGACTTCCGGAACGCCGAGAAGCTGATGTCCACGAAGAACGTCCCGGCCCCGGACGCGTTGAGCACGGCCCCGTAGATCGTGAACAGCACGATGTAGGTGGCGGCGACGTCCAACGGCGTCCCGTAGAACCCGGTGGCGTCGTTGTAGAACCCGTTGATGATCTGCGCGAAGTCCACACCGGCGTGCGCGATCGCCCAGGACGGCGGCAGGTACCCGCCGTAGTAGGCGAACGCGATGAACCCGACGCAGACGAGCGGCAACACCCACCCGGTGGTCCGCCGACACGCCTCCAGGATCAGGAGCAGCAGGATCGACCCGGCGATCACGTCCAGGTCGGTCAACTGCCCCTGCCGGTCGAGGAACGCGTCGAACCCCCCGAACAACGGGTAGGCCCCGACCGCGAACGCCAACACGGCCAACGTCCAGTCCACCGGCCCGGGATCCTCGGCCCCACCCTTGCGGGGTCGGTAGCAGAGGAACACCAACGGCAGGGTGACCGCGAGGAAGATCACCAGGTAGTACTGCCCGCCCTTGGCGAACGGCCAGAACACCTGCTTGAGCACCAACAGGGCCACCAACAACCCGGCAACCCAGATACCCAGCTCCCACCGCCGGGACAACGACCGGGACGGCCGTTCCTCGTCGTACTCGGCGATCAGCTCGGCGACATCAGCCTGTGGCTTCGTCGACACGCGCACTCCTTCGTGTCGCGCACGGATCATGCGCCACAGAAGCTACTTGTGGTCGCTCTCACAGCCATAGACCCACCATCTAAAGGGACTGTAAAGACCTTCACCAGCCCTTCACGCCTCCCAACCACCCACCCAACGGCACGCTTCGCCCTTCGCTGGGCTGCCGCGCGGCACGCCTCTGCCTGGGCTTCTTGCTTGTGTCATCCCCGTATGGCCTGCCCGAAGGGCTACCACATTTTCCGGGGGTTGCAGCCGAAAGTTTTTGCGAGGAACGAGCAAAAAGTTTTAGCGGCAACCCCCGGAAAATGTGGTTGGCTCCGCCAGGCCATACGGGGATGACACAAGCAAGAAGCCCCCGCCCTTGTAGTTGTGTCCATCCTTGGCGGCCTGCCCGCCGGCGAGGCGCTTTCGCTTTTCGCTTGAAAACCCAGCGCTTCGCTGCCCAGGCGACGCGCTCCGCGCTCTCAAGCTGCGCGCTTCGCGCTCTCAAGATCAAAAGCTAGCAGGGAGACCACCGATGGGGGGTGAAGGGCGTCGGTCCCCCCACCGCATGACCTGGCAAAGCCAACCACAGATTTCCCGGGGTGCCGCTAAAAACTTTTGCTCGTTCCTCGCAAAACTTTTCGGCTGCACCCCGGGAAATCTGTGGTAGCCCTTCGGGCAGGCCATACGGTGGGGGAACCGAGGCCCTCCACTTGTAGGTAACACCTACCGCGCGCTGCGCGCGCGAAGAACCGCGCTGCGCGCGGCGGGAAGGTGCTGTGGGCGTGTTGAAAGCTGTGGTTTTGCGGCGGGCGCGGGGTTTTGCTTCGGTGTTGCGTTTTTGGTTCGGGTGAAAGCTGAGGACCGATCGTCCGTATCCGACTAGACCACTCGGCCGTCCTCATAGCACCAGCGCCAGTCTTCACCGGGCTCGAAGGACTTCATCACCGGGTGGCGGGACTCGTGGAAGTGGGCCGTTGCGTGGCGGCGGGGGCTGGAGTCGCAGCACGCCACGTGGCCGCAGCTCAGGCACAGGCGTAGGTGGGCCCAGTTGTGTTCGCCTGTTGCCAGGCAGTCCGCGCAGCCCTCGGTGGTCTCCGGTGACACCGTTTCGGGCAGGGTGGCTAGGTGAGGACAGGTCATGGCGGCCATCATCACGCAAGATTGCGCCATGCACGGACCGGAACTCCTGCTCCTCCTCGTCGGCGCGCTGCTGGTCGCGGCCGGGGCCAAGCGGCTTGGGTGGCCTGCGCCGCTTGTCCTGGTTGCTGTCGGGCTGTTGGTGTCCTTCATACCGGGGTTGCCGGAGTTCGCGTTGGAGCCCGAGCTGGTCCTCGTGCTGGTCCTGCCTCCGCTGTTGTACTCGGCGGCGTTGGACAGCTCGTACCACAACATCCGGGCCAATCTGCGGCCGATCGGGCTGCTGGCTGTCGGGTTGGTGATCGCTACGACGATCGGTGTGGGCTGGGTTGCGCACCTGGTGTTGCCCGAGTTGTCCATCCCCGCCGCGCTGGTCCTCGGGGCGGTGGTCGCGCCGCCGGATGCGGTGGCGGCGGTGGCGATCGGGCGGCGGTTGAACCTGCCTCGGCGGACGATGACGTTGCTCACCGGGGAGAGCCTGATCAACGACGCGACCGCGCTGACCGTCTACAAGGTGGCGGTGGCGGCCACGCTCGGGGTCACCGCTACCTGGGTCGACGGGTTGCGGACGTTCGTGATCGGTGCGGGTGGCGGTGTGGTGATCGGGTTGGCCATCGGGATGGGGGTCCGGTGGGTTCGGACTCGGCTGGACGACGGTGTGATGGAGAGCTCGTTGGGCATGTTGGTGCCCTTCGGGGCGTACCTGTTCGCTGAAGAGCTCGGCTCCTCGGGTGTGCTCGCGGTCGTGGTCGCGGGGCTCTACATCGGCCACTACGCGCCGCGCAGCTCGTACTACACGCGCCTCCAGGACACGGCTGTGTGGCGGTCGGTGGACGTGCTGCTCGAATCGTTCGTCTTCGCGCTCATCGGCCTCCAGCTCAAGACCACCGTGGGGGACGTGGACGTCACCTCCTCGCTGATCGTGGCCGCCGCCGTGATCCTCGTGGCGACCATCCTCGTCCGGTTCGTGTGGATGTACCCGGCCGCCTACATCCCGCGCTTCCTGTCCAAGCGCATCCGGGAGCGGGAGAAAGCGCCGGGCTGGCGGGGCATCACCGTGCTGTCCTGGGCCGGGATGCGCGGTGTCGTCTCGTTGGCCGCCGCGTCCGCTCTGCCGCTCGACCTCCCGGGCCGGGACGTGATCGTGTTCTGTGCGTTCGTCGTCACGGTCGGCACGCTGCTCCTCCAAGGGCTCACCCTGCCGTGGGTCATCCGGAAGTTGGGCTTCCACGGTGACGAGGAACGCGAGGACGCCCTGGCCGAGGCGCAGGTGCAGCACGCCGCCGCCGAGGCCGCCGTGCAGCGCCTGGACGAGCTGATCGGTGAGGGCGACCGGACGCCCGACCACGTCGTCGAACGCCTGCGCGTGATGGCGGAGCACCGCGGCAACGCGGCCTGGGAGCGGCTGGGCCGCCAGGAGGAGGAGAGCCCCGCCGCGTCCTACCGGCGGCTGCGCCGGACCATGCTGGAGGCCGAGCGGCAGGTGTTCATCGAGGCGCGGGACGAGGGGCGGATCGACGACGAGGTGCTGTTCCGGGTCCTGCGCGAGTTGGACTTGGAGGAAGCGGCCATATCCCGTGAGTAGTCGACCACCACGCATTCACCGTGACGACGCCCGCCCTTCACCCTACGGTGACCGGGAGGTCGCGGTGCGCAACGAGGCTGCGCCGCGACTGGTTCGCGAACGAGGAGGTCGTCGATGGTGCGGACGAGGATCGTCGGGGTGGCGCTCGCGGCGCTCGCGGTGGCCGGGGCGGTGACCGTGTCGTCGGCATCCGCGCAGGACGACCCGGCCGGCGCACACCAGGCCAAGGGGCCGATCGTGATCGGCCACCGCGGCGCGTCGGGCTACCGCCCCGAACACACGCTGGCGGCCTACGAGCTGGCGGCGCGCATGGGCGCGGACTACATCGAGCCCGACCTGGTGTCCACGAAGGACGGTCAGCTGGTCGCCCGGCACGAGAACGAGATCGGCGGCACGACCGACGTCGCCACCCGCACGGAGTTCGCGGGCCGCAAGACCACCAAGGTCGTCGACGGCACGCCGCTCACCGGCTGGTTCACCGAGGACTTCACGCTCGCCGAGCTGAAGACGCTGCGCGCCAAGGAGCGCATCCCGGAGATCCGCCCGCGCAACACCCTCTACGACGGCCGCTACGAGGTGCCCACGCTCCAGGAGGTCATCGACCTCTCCCGCCGGCTGTCCCGCGAGCTGCACCGCGACATCGGCATCTACCCGGAGACCAAGCACCCCACCTACTTCCAGGAGATCAAGCTCGCCCTGGAGCCCAAGCTGGTCGAGGTGCTCACCCGCAACGGCCTCAACCGCCCGAACGCCAAGGTGTACGTGCAGTCCTTCGAGGTGGCCAACCTCAAGGAGCTGCGCAAGAAGCTGCGCGTCCCGCTGGTGCAGCTCATCGACGCCTCCGGCGCGCCCTACGACTTCGTCAAGGCCGGTGACAAGCGCACCTACCGCGACCTGGTCACGCCCGACGGCCTGCGCGAGATCCGCACCTACGCCAACGGCGTCGGCGTCAACAAGGGCCTGATCATCCCGCGCAACGCCGCCGGTTACCTCCAGGCCCCGACCACGCTGGTCCGCGACGCCCACACCCGCGGCCTGGTCGTGCACTCGTGGACGTTCCGCAACGAGAACTCGTTCCAGCCGGCCGACTTCCGCACCTCGACCGACCCGGCCGCCTACGGCCGCGCGTTCGAGGAGTACGCGAAGTTCTACGCCACCGGCCTGGACGGCGTGTTCTCCGACCACCCGGACACCGCCCTGGAAGCCCGCGCCTCCCGCTGAGCCCCAGCCTGAAGCCGGCCCACCCGCGGTGACGCGGCTCAGCCGGCGGACGTGAGCACCGGCGCGGCCCGCTCGGCACCCCCGAGCAGGCCGCGCCGTTCCAGTTCCGGCCGAACCCCCTCGCCGAACCAGTAGGCCTCTTCCAGGTGCGGGTACCCGGACAGCACGAACTCGTCCACCCCCACCGAGTGGTACTCCTCGACCAGGTCGGCCACCTCGGCGTGGCTGCCCACCAGCGCCGTCCCCGCCCCGCCGCGCACCAACCCGATCCCGGCCCACAGCCCGGGGTGCACTTCCAGCCCGCGCACCCCCTTCGACAGGTCGCCACCGTGCAGGGCCAGCATCCGCTGCTGCCCCACGGACTGGCTCTCCCGCAACTGCGCCTGCGCCCGCGCCACCTGCCCGGGGTCCAGCGCCTCCCACAGCTTCTCGGCCTCGCGCCACGCCTCCGCCGACGTGTCCCGCGTGATGGTGTGCAGCCGGATGCCGAACCTGATCGGCCGGTCGCCGGCGAGTTCCCGCACCCGCCCGATCTTCTCCGCGACCTGCGCCGGCGGCTCGCCCCACGTCAGGTACACGTCCGCCCGCCGCGCCGCGACCGGCAGCGCCGCCTCCGACGACCCGCCGAAGTAGATCGGCGGCACCGGGTCGGGCGCGGCGAGGACCGTCGCGCCGACGACCTCGTAGTGCTCGCCGTGGAAGTCGACCGGCGTCCCCGACCACACCGCCCGCACCACGTGCAGGAACTCGTCGGTGCGCGCGTACCGCTGGTCGTGGTCGAGCCAGTCGCCGAACCGCTGCTGCTCCACCGCGTCCCCGCCGGTGACGACGTTGAGCAGCAGCCGGCCGCCGGAGATCCGCTGGTAGGTGGCGGCCATCTGCGCGGCCAGCGTCGGCGAGACCAGGCCCGGCCGGAACGCCACCAGGAACTTCAGCCGCCGGGTGCGGGAGAGCAGCGCGGCCGTGGTGAGCCAGGCGTCCTCGCACCACGTGCCGGTCGGCGTGAGCACGCCCTCGAACCCGTTGCGCTCGGCCGCCACCGCGACCTGCTCCAGGTAGTCGATCTCCGCGTCCCGGGGCGCCGGTCCGCCCTGGGTCTTGTTGGCGTGGAAGCGCTCGACGACGGTCCGGCCGTCGCCGGACGTGGGCAGGAACCAGTGCAGGACCACCGACACGACGAACCTCCCGGCGAGACAACGGAAAACCCGAGTTTTCGGCGTCCCACCGGGAGGCGTCAACGACTCCCGAATGCTGACAAACGTTCTGTCTGCGAGCGATCAGACCAGGTCAGGCGAGCATGTCGTGGCGCACGATCGTCTGGTCGCGGCCCGGTCCCACGCCGATCGCCGAGATGCGGGCGCCGGAGATGGACTCCAGGTGCTCGACGTAGGCGCGGGCGTTGGCGGGCAGCTCCTCGAACGTGCGGCAGTGGCTGATGTCCTCGAACCAGCCCGGCAGCTCCTCGTACACCGGCACGGCGTGGTGCACGTCGGTCTGCGTCATCGGCATCTCGTCGACGCGCTCGCCGTCGATCGTGTAGCCCACGCACACCGGCACCTTGTCCAGGCCGGACAGCACGTCCAGCTTGGTCAGGAAGTAGTCGGTGATGCCGTTGACGCGCGAGGCGTAGCGGGCGATCACGGCGTCGAACCAGCCGGTGCGCCGCGAACGGCCGGTGGTGACGCCGAACTCGCCGCCGGTCTTGCGCAGGTGCTCGCCCATCTCGTCGTTCAGCTCGGTCGGGAACGGACCCGAGCCCACGCGGGTGGTGTAGGCCTTGAGGATGCCGATCACGGTGGTGATCCGAGTCGGGCCGATGCCCGAGCCCGCGCTGGCGCCGCCCGAGGTCGGGTTGGACGACGTGACGAACGGGTAGGTGCCGTGGTCGACGTCGAGCAGGGTGCCCTGCGAGCCCTCCAGCAGCACCGTCTCGCCGCGCTCCAGCGCGTTGTTGAGCAGCAGGCGGGTGTCGGCGATGCGGTCGGTGAACTTCGCGCCGTGCTCCAGCACCGCGTCCACGACCTGCTCGGGGTCCAGCGCCTTGCGGTTGTAGACCTTGACCAGCACCTGGTTCTTGAAGTCCAGGGCGGCCTCGACCTTCTGCCGCAGGATCTTCTCGTCCAGCAGGTCCTGCGCGCGCACGCCGACGCGGGCGATCTTGTCCTGGTAGCACGGGCCGATGCCGCGGCCGGTGGTGCCGATCTTGGCCTTGCCCAGGTACCGCTCGGTGACCTTATCGATGGCCACGTGGTAGGGCATGATCAGGTGCGCGTCGGCGGAGACCAGCAGGCGCGAGGTGTCGACGCCCTGGCGCTCCAGGCCGTCCAGCTCCTCCAGCAGCACGCCGGGGTCCACCACGACGCCGTTGCCGATGACGCTGGTCACACCCGGCGTGAGGATGCCGGAGGGGATCAGGTGCAGGGCGAACTTCTTGCCGTCGGGCAGCACGACGGTGTGACCGGCGTTGTTGCCACCCTGGTAGCGGACGACCCACTGGACCCGTTCGCCGAGCAGGTCGGTCGCCTTGCCCTTGCCCTCATCGCCCCACTGGGCGCCGATCAGCACTACGGCCGGCATGTGAAACTCCAAGCGGTTCGACGGGTCAAGAGCGTGACGGACCAGCCGTCACTTGCCGGTGGTTGAGGGTAGACCAGGAGATGAACGTGCGCGGAATCGTGTTGGCCTGCGGAAACTCGCAGTCGCCAATGATCACTGACGGTGACCGTTTCGAGGTGCGACACGTGGGTGCGCGCCCCGGAAAGGCCGAGGTGGACCCGGTTCTGGCCGAATTGGGTGACCGACGTCTCATCGTCCACGGGACGGACGCGGACCTCAACGCGGTCGTCCTGCGCCTGCTGCGCACCGAGCGGCTGGCCGAGGTGCCGGTGGGGTACGTCCCGGTCTCGCCGTCCTCCGGGGTGGCCCGGCTGTGGCACCTGCCGACCGACCCGGGCCGCGCACTGGACCTGGCGCTGTCGGGTGACGCCGATCGCGTGTCACTCGTCCGGGACGACGTCGGCGGCGTCCTGGTCGGCCTCGGCTCGCTGGGACCGGTGCGGGGCGTGGGCTACGCCGACGACACCGTCGTGCTGCGCGGTCAGGCGAGCCGGATCGAGGTCACGCCGGACAACGAACTCGGGCTCGTGGTGCACGTGACCCACAAGCGCCTCTTCACCAAGAAGGTCGTCACGACGCCGAGTCGGGCTTTCCAACTCGGGTGCCTGCCCGTGCAGGTGAACCTCGACGGGATCGCCCACCCGCGCCCGATGAACAAGTGGACCTGGTACCGCCACACGGAGGATCTTCGTCTCGTGCGCGGAGTGCAGTAACAAAGGGTTTTCCCTTAAGCCACAAGGGTGTCACTCGAAGGCATTGTGACGGCCGGATAATTAGCCCAAGGTAATTCCGACAGCTTCCAACTAGGAAGGTCGGAATTATGTCAACGGTCAACAAAGCCGCGCGATTCTCGATCCCCCTGCTCCTGGCTGGTGCACTCACCCTCGGCCTGACCGCCCCCGCCCAGGCCACTCCGCCCGACATCCCCAGCGCCGCCACCGCCTCCGCCGAACTGGCGGCGCTGACCGTCGCGTCCGAGGGCTCCACGACCGGCTACTCACGCGACCTGTTCCCGCACTGGACCACCATCTCGGGCACCTGCAACACCCGCGAGACGGTCCTCAAGCGCGACGGCTCGTCGGTCGTGACGGACTCGAGCTGCGCCGCCGTCTCGGGCCGCTGGTACAGCCCCTACGACGGCGCCACCTGGACCGTCGCGTCCGACGTGGACATCGACCACATCGTGCCGCTGGCGGAGGCGTGGCGGTCGGGCGCGTCGTCGTGGACCACGTCCCGCCGGCAGTCCTTCGCCAACGACCTGTCCGGCCCGCAGCTGATCGCGGTGACCGACAACGTCAACCAGTCCAAGGGCGACCAGGACCCGGCCCTGTGGAAGCCGCCGCTGACGTCGTACTGGTGCACGTACGCGAAGATGTGGGTACACACCAAGTACCGGTGGGGCCTCAAGGTGAACTCCGCCGAGAAGACCGCGTTGCAATCGATGCTCGGAAGGTGCTGATGGCCGACTACTCGTCCCCTTTCGTGGCGGGACCGGGCGGTGTGATGACCGACGAGGTCGGCGTCATCACCGGCGAGTTGGAATTGCGCACCACCTTTGCGAACGGGGTGGTGCGCGCCAAGGTCCGCTATGAAGGCGCAGACGAGTGGTACGCCATCACCGGCGCTTCCTGCCGCGTGGCCGACCAACGCGACCACGCGGCGATCCACCAAGTCCTGCTGGGCGTCCTGAACCGCCCGTTGGGCTGAGGACGAGGTGCCGGGAAACCATTCGGATTCCCGGCACCTTCTCGGGCCGTCATCGCCTCTCGCAGGTCGCTTCCGCGGGTCGCTTCCGCGGGTCGGTTCCGGGGTCAGCTTTCGGTCTTGCGGGTGAGCGGGGGCAAGGACTCCGCCGCCTCCGCCCGGGTCAACCCGGTCGCCTGCAACAGGTCCACGGCCACCGACCGGACCTGCGCCAGCACCACCTTGGTGGAGAACCCCTCCCCGCCCAACTGCCGCGCCGTCGCCACGGCCGCCGCGTCGCGCACCGCCGCGCGTGCCCGCCGGGGTTCCTCGCCGCGCGCCAACTCGGCCCTCAGCACCTCCACGGCGGAGGCGTACTGGCGCAGGACGTCCGGCAGCACCGCGGGCATCTTCTCGTTGTCCCGCAAGGCGGCCAGCGCCCTTCTCGCCAGGACCCTGGTGTTGCGCAGCGCGTAGTCCACCGGTGCGGCCACCGCTGTGTAGCGCGCCAGGTCGCCTCGGCTGCGCCAGCGGATCGGGGCGATGGTCGCGATCTCGCCGCCGGTCTGGAGGGCGGTCCGGAAGTCGTCCACCGCGTCCTGGCTGCCGCGGAGCCGGGCGAGCACCCCGGCGGCTTGGACGGCGTCCCCGTCGGCCACGGCGTCCGCGACCCCGCGCAACGCCGTCGCCAGTTCGCCGAAGACGGCCTTCGACTGCCGGTGGGCGACGGTCAGCGGGTTGGCCGGCAGCAGCGCCGCCACCGCCAACCCGACCAGGCCGCCGACCAGGGCGTCCACCATGCGGTCCAGGCCGCCGCCGGCGCTGGGCGGCAGGAGCGTGGCCACCAGCACCGCCGACGACCCGGACTGCAACGCGATCACCGCGCCGCCGTCGAGCAGCACGGCGGTGGACATGGCCAGGGCCACGACCAGCGCGATCTGCCACGGGCCGGAGCCGATCACGGAGATCAGGACGTCACCGACGCCGACCCCGACCGACACGCCCACGACCAACTCCACGACCCGCCGCAGCCGCTGCCCGAGCGACACACCCAGGCACACGACCGCGGCGATGGGCGCGAAGAAGGGGTGCGCGTGCCCGACCACGGAAGTCGCGACGAACCAGGAGAGCCCGGCGGCCAACGCAGCCTGCACGATCGGCAAGGCAGTCCCCTGCCACCGCTTCAACCGCCGAACCAACTCCACCCGCACCCGCCCGCCACCGGCACCAGCCGCCCCGCCGGCAGCAGCCGCAGCACCAGCCGCACCGCCAGCCGAGCTACCACCGCCGCCGGCAGCAGCCGCGGCACCAGCCACACCGCCGGCCGAGCCACCACCGCCGCCGGCAGCAGCCGCAGCACCACCACCGCCGGCCGAGCCACCGCCGGCAGCCACGCCAGCACCAGCGGACCGATCGCCCGCCGCACGATCGTTTGCGGCACGATCGCCCGCCGCACGACCGTTCGCGCCGCGATCACTCGCCGCACGATCACTCGCCGCACGATCACTCGCCGCACGATCACTCGCGGCACGATCGTTTGCAGCGCGATCGTTTGCAGCGCGATCACCAACAGTGCCCTCGCGAACGGTCTGGTCGCCTCGCGAACTATCGTGTGCGGAACGATCGTTCGCGGGGTGATCGTTCGCGGCACGAGCGCCGACGGTGCCATCGTGAGCGGTCCGGTCAGCCCGTGAACGATCGTCGGCGGAACGATCGTCAGGAGAACGATCGTTCGCTGGGTGATCGTTGGCGGCGTGATCGTCGGTGGCGTGGTCGTTGGGGTCACCCGCGCGGGAGTCCTCCACGCGTTCGGCCCGTCGTCAGGACAGGCCGAGGGCGGCCGGGGCGGCCGGGTCGCTGTCGGCCAGGAACTTCTTGCAGCGCTCGTACTCCTCCGTCTCGCCGATCTCGTCGGCCGCACGCGCCAGCGCCGCCAGCGCCCGCAGGAAGCCCTGGTTGGCGCGGTGCGACCACGGGACCGGGCCGAAGCCCTTCCAGCCGGCGCGGCGCAGCTGGTCCAGGCCGCGGTGGTAGCCGGTGCGGGCGAAGGCGTAGCCCGCGATGGGGTCGCCGGTCTGCAACGCCCGTTCGGCGAGCAGTGCCCACGCCTCGCTGAAGTCGGGGTAGGCGCGGACGATCTTGGCCGGGTCGGTGCCCGCCTCGGCGGCGGCCTGCGCCTCCGGTCGGTCGGGCAGCAGCGTCGGGTCGGGACCGAGCAGGTTCTCCATGCGCTCAGGATAGGAATACGCGGGCCACGGCAGCGACCAGTGCCAGCACGAGCGCCGACACGACGACCCCGGCGACGACCTTCTTGCCCATCCCACCACTCCTCGGGCTCTCAGCGATCTCTCAGGCACGCACTGTCCCGCGTTGGTCCGACCAGATCAACGGCGGTCACCCGTTCGCATCAACGTCACCCCGAAAGTGCTGGTCGCCACCACCCCTTAGGGGACAAATCGGTAAAGACCAGGGTGGACCCGGCTTCCCGACCGTCCACCTGAGACGCATCATGTTCGGGTGAAAACGGGGGTTGTCGAACGCGTCGCGCGGTTCCGCGACCAGTACTGGGAGCGGGGCGAGCCGGGTCGCCGGACCCCTCCGGCGCTGGCCGCCGGTCTCTACCGGCTCTGGCTGCTGGGACTGCTGCTCAAACTCATCGGGTCGTCCTGGGACGTCGCCTGGCACTTCAAGTGGCTGCGCGACGAGCTGGCCCCGCCGCACATGATCAACACCGTGGGCACGGTGATCGTGGTCGGCCTGACGATCTTCCACACCTACACCGGCTACGGCGCCGACAAGACCGCGCTGCGCCTGATGCAGTGGGGCACCGGGATCTTCCTGATCGCCCTGCCGATCGACCTGATCAACCACCGGATCAACGGCCTGGACATCACCTCCTGGAGCGGCTCGCACGCCCTGCTCTACCTGGGCACGGCGATCATGCTCGCGGGCGCGCTGCGCGGGTTCGCCCAGCACGCCGAACCGTCCCGGTGGCGCCTGTTCGGGCTGACCGCCCTGTGGTTCTTCTTCCTGGAGAACATGTGGTTCCCCAACCAGCACCAGGAGTACGGGGTGCTGGAGATCGCGTCGTGGGACCGCGGCGACCCGTACGCGGAGCCGATCCTGCTCCAGTTCGCCGCCGACCAGATCGGGCGGCCGGTGGACCGCGAGTCGATCGTACAGTTCTCGCTGCCCATCGCGGACTGGGTGTACCCGGTGTGGGGCTTGGTCACCGCCGCGTTGGTGCTGGTCGTGGCGCGCCGCAGCATCGGCCGCCGGTGGGCCGCGACGGCCGTGGCCGCCGGGTACGTCGCCTACCGGTGCCTGATCTGGCCGCTGCTGGCCGGCATGGACTTCCCGCTGTCGGCGGTGCCGCTGTTCCTCGTGCTGGTCGGCTTCGCGGTGGACGCCGCGCACCTGGGCCGCGTGCCCGAGCCGGTCGCGGCGGTGCTCGGCGCGGCGGCGGTGACCGGCCTGGGCTACGGCGGGATCTGGGCTCAGCAGCAGGTCGACGCCGCGCCGCCCATCCTGTTCGGGTCCGCCGCGGTGACGTTCGTGCTGCTCGCGGTGCTGTGGACGGCCGCGGGGCCGGCGGCCCGCAAGATCGGGGTGGGGCTGCCCCCACTGCGGTCCCGGGTGGCTGCCTGATTCTGCGCGCGTCGGAATCCCCCCAGGATCGGGTGTGTCACCGATCTTGGGGGGATTCCTCGCATGAGTGGACGTTTCCGCCGCCCGCTGGCCGCAGTCCTGGCCGCGGCGCTGGCGCTGACCCTGGTCACGACGACCGCCACCGCCGCACCCGCGCAGTCCGACGTCCACGGCGCGGCACAGCGCCTGGTCGACGCGGGTGCACCGGGTGTCGCGGTGCGCGTCGACGACGGCCGGCGCACCACCGAACTGGTCCGCCAGAACACCTGGTCCCGCCGCGACCACCGGCTCCGCCTGGGCGACGAGTACAAGTTCGCCTCCAACACCAAGGTCGTCACCGGCGTACTGGTCCTCCAGCAGGTGCACGAAGGCCGCCTGGGCCTGGACGACCCCGCCAACCGGTGGCTGCCGCAGATCCCGGACGGCATCACCGTCCGGATGCTGCTCAACCAGACCAGCGGCCTCTTCGACTTCCTCAACGACCCGCGCCTGACTCCCCTGCTGCTGGGACGCGAGTCGAAGCGCTGGTCGCCGCGGGACCTGCTGGCCGTGGCGTTCGAGCACCCGCCGCTGTTCGCGCCCGGTGAGCGCTGGAACTACAGCAACACCAACTACATCTCGCTCGGGATCATCCTCGAAGCCGTGTCCGGCCAGAGCTACGCCGACCTGGTCCGGCAGCGGATCATCGAGCCGCTCGGTATGGCGCACACCTACCTCAGCGACGGCGAAGGCTTCCGCGGCCGGCACGCCCACGGCTACGAGCCCGACGCCGAGCACCTGGGCCCGCTGCTGCCGCCCGGCACGCCCGTGGGCGACGGTTTCGCCGGTCCCCAGCTGCACGACCACGTGAACACCGAGGGCATGGACCTGAGCGCCGCGTGGGCCGCCGGCGGCCTGGTGTCCACGGCGCAGGAGTGGCCGAAGTTCCTGCGCGCCCTGTTCGGCGGCGACCTGCTGCCCGCGCACCTGCTGGACGAGATGAAGCAGGCCGTGCCGCAGGGCAACGGCGACGGCTACGGCCTGGGCCTGATGGAGATCAACACCCCGTGCGGCACGGTGTGGGGCCACTCGGGCGGCTTCCCGGGCTACCGCAGCCACAACTACGTGGACGCGACCGGCACCCGGACCGTCACCGTGCTCGCCACCACGATGTTCAAGCTCTACGCCCCCGAGGCCGCAGCCGCGCAGGAGGACGTGGTCAACGCGGCCGTCTGCCGCATGTACGGCCGCTGACGTGCGCGAACGGCCCCTCCCGACAGCGTCTGGAGGGGCCGTTCGGCGGTGGAAGACTCAGCCGGCGATCATGCGGCCGGAGGACTTCAGGTGCTCGCACGCCT
Organism: Saccharothrix sp. CCNWYY140; assembly: GCF_037401995.1. Lineage (NCBI taxonomy): Bacteria > Bacillati > Actinomycetota > Actinomycetes > Pseudonocardiales > Pseudonocardiaceae > Saccharothrix > Saccharothrix sp. CCNWYY140. Next base: position 133,620 of record NZ_JBBEGC010000008.1, on the reverse strand, counting down.
GCGCGATGCGGGCGGCCATGCCCTGCTCGGCGGCCTTCAGGTAGGAACGCGGGTCGTAGGCCTTCTTGTTGCCCACCTCGCCGTCCACCTTCAGGACACCGTCGTAGTTGGCGAACATGTGCCCGACGATCGGACGGGTGAACGCGTACTGCGTGTCCGTGTCGATGTTCATCTTGATGACGCCGTAGGACACCGCCTCGTGGATCTCCTCCAGCAGCGAGCCCGAGCCGCCGTGGAAGACCAGGTCGAACGGCTTCGAGCCGGCCGGCAGGCCCAGCTTCTCGGCCACGACCTCCTGGCCCTGCTTGAGGATCTCCGGGCGCAGCTTCACGTTGCCCGGCTTGTACACGCCGTGCACGTTGCCGAACGTCGCCGCCACCAGGTAGCGGCCCTTCTCACCGGCGCCGAGGGCGTCCACCGTCTTCAGGTAGTCCTCGGGGGTGGTGTAGAGCTTCTCGTTGATCTCGGCGACGACGCCGTCCTCCTCGCCGCCGACGACGCCCACCTCGATCTCGAGGATGATCTTCGCCTTGGCCGCCAGGTCGAGCAGCTCGGTCGCGATCTTGAGGTTCTCGTCCAGCGGCACCGCCGAGCCGTCCCACATGTGGGACTGGAACAGCGGGTTCAGGCCGCGGTCGACGCGCTCCTGGCTGATGGCGACCAGCGGGCGGACGTAGCCGTCCAGCTTGTCCTTCGGGCAGTGGTCGGTGTGCAGCGCGATGTTCACCGGGTACTTCTCGGCGACGACGTGCGCGAACTCCGCGAGCGCCACCGCGCCGGTGACCATGTCCTTCACCTTGGTGCCCGAGGCGAACTCGGCGCCGCCGGTCGAGACCTGGATGATCCCGTCGCTTTCGGCCTCCGCGAAGCCGCGCAGCGCCGCGTTGAGCGTCTCGGACGAGGTGACGTTGATGGCGGGGTAGGCGAACTCGTTCGCCTTGGCCCGATCAAGCATCTCGACGTAGACCTCGGGGGTTGCGATGGGCATCGGTGGTCCTCCTCGGGTGCCCGGAACGCGGTGTCGAGGGCATCCTACGGCCACGGCCCGACGGGAGAAGTCGATCACCGGCATAGTGGAGTCATGGCGATCGCACGGTGGAACGGCGAGATCATCGCCGAGAGTGACGACACGGAGATGGTGGAGGGGAACCACTACTTCCCCCTGGAGTCGGTGCACGCCCAGTACCTCAGGCCATCGGACACCACTTCGGTGTGTCCGTGGAAGGGCACCGCGAACTACTACAACCTGCACGTGAACGGCAAGGACAACCCGGACGCGGTCTGGTACTACGCCGAACCGAAGGAAGCGGCGGCCGGCATCAAGGGCCGCGTCGCCTTCTGGCGGGGCGTCGAGGTGACCGACTAGCCGCGGCTCGACGGGCTCGGCTCGACGGCTCTAGGGGCTCGGCTCCACGGGCTCGGTCTCGGGGTTCCACGGCTCGCGGGCCGGCGGGTTCCGCGGGGCTCCGGTTCCCAGCTCCTAGGGCCGCAGGTGTGCTCGCAGTTTCCGCAGGCCGGATGCCGTCGCCTCTCGGTTCTGCGGGGGTCGGCGGGCCTTGCCTCGCGGCGCTAGGCGGCGGGCTGCGCCCCCGGTTTCCATTGTCCCACGAGGTACCGACAATTCCGGCTGAGCGCCCCCTGGGGATCATTCTCCCAGGGGGCGCCGACATTTCACCCGGTCGGGATCACCCGGCCAGGGCGGCGGCCAGGTCGGTGAAGGCCGGGGAGGTGTCCTTGTTGTCGCCGAACAACTGCACCGAGACGTGGTCCGCGCCGGCGTCCAGGTGGGCGCGGAGGCGGGTGGCGATGCGGTCGGCTGGGCCCCACGCCACCAGGGCGTCTACCAGGCGGTCGCTGCCGCCGTTGCGGAGGTCGTCTTCGGTGAAGCCGGTGCGGAGCCAGTTGTTGGTGTAGTTCTCCAGCTCCAGGTACAGCGCCAGGCCTCGGCGGGCCTCCTCGCGGGCCCTGGTCGGGTCCTCTTCCAGCACGACGTGCTGCTCGGGGGCCAGCACGGTCCCCTCGCCGATGGTCTCGCGGGCCTGTGCGGTGTACTCCGGCGTGACCAGGTACGGGTGGGCGACGCTGGTTCGGGCGGCGGCCAGGCGCAGGACGCGTGGGCCGAGGGCGGCCAGGGCCAGGCGGTCGCGGGGGACGTCCAGTTCGTCGAGGTAGTGGACCAGTTTCTGGTACGGGCTGTGGTACACCTCACCGTTGATCTCCCGGTGCCCCGCGCCCACGCCGACCAGGAAGCGGTCGGTCCAGGCCAGGTCGCGGTAGCTCGTGTTGACCACGTCCGCCGAGGTCGTCCAGACGTTGAGGATGCCGGTCGCGACGACGAGCCGGTCGGTCGCGCCCAGCAACTCCTTCACCAGGGTGAGCACGCCGCCGTCCGGCGCCCCGCCCAGCCACAACGTGCCGAACCCCAGTTCTTCGAGCCGGGCGGCGGCCTCGGCGCGGCCCTCCCAGCCGGTGTAGTGGCTCCAGACCCCGTAGCGCCCCAGCTCCACCGTCATTTCGACTCCTCTCGAAGATTCCGACCAGGGACAACCGACGCGTCCCACGATTTAGTCCTCGCTGTGAGATTCGCCGTGGACCGGACGGGACCGGCTAGGTTCGCGGCATGACGAACTTGGGAACCAGCGACCTCGACGTGTCCCGCCTCGCCCTCGGCGGCAACGTGTTCGGGTGGACCGCGGACGAGGAGGCGTCCTTCGCGGTGCTCGACGCGTACACGGCCGCCGGCGGCAACTTCGTGGACACCGCGGACGTGTACTCGGCCTGGGCGCCGGGCCACTCCGGCGGCGAGTCGGAGACGGTCGTGGGCCGGTGGCTGAAGTCGCGCGGCAACCGCGACGCCGTGGTCGTGGCGACGAAGGTCGGCATGTTGACCGGCTTGGACGACCTGAAGGCCGACACCATCAAGACCGCGGCGGAGGCCTCGCTGCGCCGGCTCGGCGTCGACCACATCGACCTCTACTACGCCCACCAGGACGACCCGGACACCCCGCAGGAGGAGACGCTGGCCGCGTTCGACGCGCTGGTCCGCGCCGGCAAGGTCCGGCACATCGCGGCGTCGAACTTCACCGCCGACCGGCTGACCTCGGCGGTGGAGTTGTCCGAGCGGGAGGGCCTGGCGCGGTACGTGGCGCTCCAGCAGCACTACAACCTGGTCGAGCGGTCCTACGAGGGCGAGCTGTCGGCGGCCGTCGAGGCGGCGGGTCTGGCGACGGCGCCGTACTGGGGCCTGGCGAAGGGCTTCCTGACCGGCAAGTACCGGCCGGGCGTCGAGGTGGACAGCGTCCGCGCCGCCGCCGCGTCGAAGTACCTGGACGAGCGCGGGCTGCGCGTCCTGGCCGCCCTGGACGAGGTCGCGGCGGCCCACGACACGACCGTGGCGGCGGTGGCCCTGGCCTGGCTGGCGGCGCAGCCCACGGTGACCGCGCCGATCGCCAGCGCCCGGACCGTCGAGCAGCTCGCCGACCTCCTGCCGGCCCTGGAGCTGGAGCTGAAGGCCGACGAGGTCGAGCGGCTGACGGCGGCGAGCGCCTGAGAATCCACTTAACTCTCCAGTAGCTTACTGGCGGTAAGTTGCGTTACGGTGACCTCCGGAGAACCCGTTCGAGGAGGTCACCGTGGACGTTGCGGGCAAGGTTGTCCTGATCACCGGCGCGGCTCGGGGCATCGGCGCGGAGGTGGCCCGGCGGCTCGCCGCCAAGGGCGCCCGGGTCGCGCTGGTCGGCCTGGAGGGCGACCAGCTCCGCCAGGTCGCCGAGCAGTGCGACGGCCGGGCGTGGGAGGCCGACGTCACCGACTGGCAGGCCCTGGAGACCGCCGTGAACGGCGTGGTCGAGCACTTCGGCGGCATCGACGTGGTCGTGGCCAACGCCGGCATCGCCGCCACCGGGTTCATCCGCTCGATGGACCCCGCCGCGTTCGAGCGCGTGATCGAGGTCAACCTGCTGGGCGTGTGGCGGACCGTCCGCACGGCCCTGCCGCACCTGATCGCCAGCCGGGGCTACTGCCTGGTCGTGTCGTCGCTCGCGGCGATCGTCCACATCCCCGGCAACGCCGCCTACTCCGCCGCCAAGGCGGGTTGCGAGGCCTTCGCCGACAGCCTCCGCGCCGAGGTCCGCCACCTGGGCGTGGACGTCGGCGTCGCGTACTTCTCGTGGATCTCCACCGACATGGTGAACAGCGCCGACCAGCACCCGGTCTTCGGCCCGATGCGCAGCGGCATGCCGGGCTTGGCGGGCAAGAAGTACCCGGTCTCCGACGTGGGCAAGGCGGTGGTCCGGGGCATCGAGAAGCGCGCCAAGGCGGTCCACGTCCCAGGCTGGGTCGGCGGTCTGAAGATCTTCCGGGCCTTCACGCCCAAGGTGGTGGACCAGCAGGCCGCGCGCCAGGTGCCCGCCGCCGACCGGGAGATGGCCGCGAACGACCTGTCCGGCCTGGTCGGACCCGGTGGTCAGGCGGCGGGCACGCGCAAGCCGGCCCAGGGCGCGCCGAAGAAGCGCTAGCCGGGCCGGGCGCTGGAGCGCTAGTCGTTCAGCCAGGTGCCCATCAACGGCAGCCACTCGTGCACGCGCGTCTCGGCGACCACGCCGGCGGGCGTGTACGGGTCGGCCGCCAGCACCTCCTTGAGCTCGGCCTCGTCCTCGACCTCGTAGACCAGGATCGCGCCCGACTGGTCCGCGTACGGGCCCGAGACCAGCAGCTTGCCCTGCTCGACCAGCGTGCCCAGGTACTCCCGGTGCGCCGGGCGGACGGCCAATCGCGCCTCCTGATCCTCCCCGAACACCAACTCGACCGCGAACCGAGCCACCCCGCACCTCCACGAAGAACGTCAACGCCGGCACCGAAGCTACCCCCGCACCGGGTACCGTCTTTTCCGTGGTCGGTTCGGAACACACCAACAGCGGCATCGTGCGCGTGCAGGACACGCTGACGAACCTGCGCATCCAGGACGGCGTCGCTCCCGCGCCGACCGGTCCCCTCACGCTGGAGGACCTGTACCGGCAGCACCGCATGAGGCTGGTCCGGCTGGCCCTGCTGCTGGTCGACGAGCCGTCCACCGCCGAGGACGTGGTGCAGGAGGCGTTCACCGGGCTGCACCGCAACTGGTCCCGGCTGCGGGACGCGCAGGCCGCCGTCGGCTACCTGCGGACCGCCGTGGTGAACGGCTCGCGCAGCGTCCTGCGCCGCCGCAAGACCGCCCGCGACTACACCCCGCCGCACGTGGCCAACGCCCGGTCGGCGGAGAGCCTGGCCATGCTGACCGCCGAGCACCAGGCCGTGGTGAAGGCGCTGTCCCAACTGCCGCCGCGCCAGCGCGAGGTGCTCGTGCTGCGGTACTACGGCGACCTCTCGGAGGCCGAGATCGCCGAGGCCACCGGCATCTCCAAGGGCACCGTGAAGAGCACCGCGAGCCGTGCGCTGGACGCCCTCCAGAAGATCATGGGCACCGCCTGACCTTCCGCCACCGGCACACCGAACCATGCTGCCCTGCGACCTGGAAAGCGCTTACCAACGACCGTCCCGAACCGTGGGAGGGGTCGGGTGCGCGGCGCGTCCGGATGTGTACCGGGAGGGGCAATCAGGCACTTGGTATAGACCAATGGCGGCTCGATGCCGCACTATCGGTCCTCGTGGCACGCACAAGACACGTGATAGCCGTCGACGTCGGCGGCACCGAGACCAAGGCCGCCCTGGTGGCGGGCACCGTCGCCGACGTGCGCGCGGTGCGGCAGCGGCGGCGGGCGACGACCCGGGACGCCGAGGCCGTGGTCGACGATGTGGCCGCCCTGGTGGAGGAGCTGCGTGCCGGCGACGGCGACGTCGAGGCCGTCGGTCTCGTCGTGCCCGGCGTCGTGGACGAGAAGAACGGCATCGGGGTCTACTCCGCGAACCTCGGCTGGCAGGAATACCCGTTCGTCAAGCAGGTCGAGGCCCGCACCGGCCTGCGCACCGCGTTCGGGCACGACGTGCGCGCGGGAGGGCTCGCCGAACTCCGCATCGGCAACGCCCAGGGCCTGCGCGACGCCGTGATCATGCCCATCGGCACCGGCATCGCCGCCGCGCTCGTGCTGGACGGCCGGGTCTACCGGGGCGACGGCAGCGTCGGCGAGGTCGGCCACGTCGACGTCGGTCACGGCGACCCGTGCGGGTGCGGCCAGACCGGCTGCGTCGAGGCCCGCGCGTCCTCCGCCGCGATCGCCCGCCGCTACACCGAGCGCTCCGGCCGCCCGGTCGCCGGCGCCGCCGAGGTGGCGGCGCTGGTCCGAGCGGGCGAGGCCGACGCGGTGGCCGTGTGGCACGAGGCGGTGGACGCTCTGGCACGGGGCATCCTGCTGGTGGCGGCACTGCTGGGTCCGGAGGCGGTGGTCCTGGGCGGCGGTCTCGCGCTCGCGGGGCCGCTGCTGGTGGACCCGCTGCGGGACCGGCTGGACGGCTTGATCACCTTCCAGCGGCGTCCGGAACTGCGGCTGGCGGCGTTGGGCGACGAGGCGGGCTGCCTCGGTGCCGCGCTGCTGGCCATCGACATGCTGGAGGAGACATGAGCACGTGGGGTGGACCGGTGGACGTGACCCTGACCGGCGGTCGGGTCGTCACGCCCGACGGGGTGCTCGACCGGGGTTGGGTCGCCGTGCGCGACGGCCGCATCGCCGCCGTCGGTGACGGCGCGGCGCCGGAGGGACCGACCGCGGACCTGGGCGGCGCCTGGCTGGTGCCGGGGTTCGTGGACATCCACTGCCACGGCGGTGGCGGCGAGGCGTTCACCAGCGCCGACCCGGACCGGGTGCGCAAGGCCGCCGCCGCGCACCGCAGGCACGGCACGACGACCATGCTCGCGAGCCTGGTCTCCCGGCCCATCCCGGAGCTGGCCGACCAGGTCAAAGCGCTGGCCGAACTGGTGGACGACGGTGTCGTGGCCGGCATCCACCTCGAAGGCCCGTTCCTGTCCGCCGCCCGCTGCGGCGCGCACGACCCCGCCATCCTGTGCCCGCCGGACGCCGCCTCCGTGGACGCGCTGCTCAAGGCCGGCCGGGGCACCGTCCGCATGGTGACCGTGGCCCCCGAGCTGGAGCACGGTGTCGACGCGGTCCGCCGCCTCGTCGACCACGGCGTCCTCGCCGCCATCGGGCACACGGACGCGACCGAAGCCCAGATCCGGCCCGCTGTGGAGGCCGGAGCGAGCGTCGCGACCCACCTGTTCAACGGCATGCGCCCGCTGCACCACCGCGAACCCGGCCCGATCGGGGCGCTGCTGGACGACGAGCGGGTGACCGTGGAGCTGATCTGCGACCTGGTGCACCTGCACCCGACCGCCGTCCGGCTGGCCGCACGGCACGCCGGGGTCGGGCGAACCGTGCTGGTCACGGACGCGATCGCGGCGGCGGGCGTGGGCGACGGCGTGTACGACGTGGGCGGGCTGGAGGTCCGGGTCGTGGACGGCGTGCCGACGCTCGCGGGCGGCGCCTCGCTGGCCGGCAGCACGCTCACGATGGACACGGCGTTCCGCAACGCCGTCCAGTCATGCGGGCTGACCGTCCAGGAGGCCGTCCACGCGACCGCCACCCGCCCCGCGCAGCTGCTCGGCATCGAGGCCGGCGAGATCCGCGCGGGCCTCGCGGCCGACCTGGTCGTGCTCGACGCGGAGCTCCGCCCGCGCGAGGTGATGGCCCGGGGCGAGTGGGTCAAGGACTGACCCCTGGCCGATACTGACCCCATGCCCGACGAGCACGAACGCCTGGTGGCCGACGCCCTCCGGGCGCAGGTCGCCGGCACCGGGAGCAGCCTCCCCACCCCGTCGCCCGGCCCGGCGCGCCCGGCGCTCGGCGCGGGGTGGGTGCTGCTGCTCGCCGTGCTGTTGGGCCTGGCCGCCGGCACGGTCGTGGCGGTTATCACGCTCCGCTGAGCCTGTACCGTGGTCCGCGTGACGGTCGCGCTCACCACCACCACCCTCGCCCTCGGCCCGGACTGGCTCGACCCGGAGATCCTGCTCAAGGGACTCGGGCCGTACATGCTGGTCGGCCTGTGCTTCATCATCTTCGCCGAGTGCGGGTTGCTGGTCGGCTTCTTCCTGCCCGGCGACTCGCTGCTGTTCACGGCGGGCCTGTTCGTGGCGAGCGGCCTGCTGGACTACCCGCTGTGGCTGGTGTGCCTGCTGCTGACGGCGTGCGCGATGCTCGGCAACGTCGTGGGCTACTGGATCGGCCACCGCGCGGGACCGGCGTTGTTCAACAAGCCGGAGTCCAAGATCTTCAAGAAGGAGTACGTCGACAAGACGCACGAGTTCTTCGAGAAGTACGGGGCGCGCGCGATCGTCCTGGCGAGGTTCGTGCCGATCGTCCGCACCTTCATCACCGCGATGGCCGGCGTGGGCCGCATGGATGCGCGGAAGTACTTCACGTACTCGTTCATCGGCGGCGTGGCGTGGGCGGCCGGCCTGACCGTGCTGGGGTACTTCCTGGGCCAGATCGCGTTCGTGCGCGACAACCTCGAGATGGTCCTGCTGCTGATCGTCTTCCTCTCGATCGTCCCGATCATCATCGAGGTCATCAAGGCCCGCCGCGAGAAGAAGTCCCTGCCGGTGCAGGAGGCGGACGACATCACCCAGCAGTTCGACCGCGCCGACGACGCCACCCAGCAGTTCAAGCGCATCGACTGAGCGGTAACGGGTGTCGACCTCCCCTCGACGGGTCGCGGGGAGATGTCGTACGGGTCGCCGTCGGTGGACTCGGCAGTGAGCACGCCGGGTGCTTCGCCATTCCGGTAGCCACGCCGGGGCGGGTGCCGACATAATCGCCCCACGGGCACCAGGGGGGTGCCTGAAGTCATTGGGGGGCAAGGGAAATGAGTCTTCTTCGGCGTGCCCTGGGCACGCTCGTCGCCGTGACCGCGGCGCTCACCGCGGTCGCCGCGCCGGCGTCGGCGGAACCGGCGGCGCCGCTGGTGTCGTCGGCCGTGTACACCGAGAACGCGCGGTACCCGGGGGTCGGCGGTGAGTTCGTGCCGGGGGTGTTCTCGTTCGACGCCAACGGGTTCGCGGACATCGTGGAGTTCCGGTACGCCGCCTACCGGGTCAGCGGGTCGGTGGCGGCGGACGCGGACGGGAAGGCCAGTGCCGTCATCACGCCGGGGTGGCCCGGCGAGCTGGACCTGAAGGTCTACAGCGTGAACCGCGACGGTGTGGCGTCGGCCGTGCGCACGTACAAGACGCACGTGGCCTACACGGGCCCCGACACCGAGGTCACGCCGTGGTCCGCGCTCGTCGGGACGCCGCGCACCGCCGAGTTCGCGCCGCGATGGAACCACCTCGGGCCGATCGTCCGCTACACCTACCGCGTCAACGGCGGCGAGCCGGTGACGGTCGACGCGGGCGCGGACGGCCGGGCGAGCGTGACCATCGGGTCGGACCTGGTGGGTCGCAACGAGGTCCGGGTCTTCGGGGTCACCGCGGACGGCACCCGGACCGCCGAGCACCTGCGCAGCTACGAGGCGGTGCCGGGCTACGCGTACGCGCACAGCTCCGACTACCCGTACGAGACCGAGGCGGGCGGCGTGGGCGTGACCGGCGTGTTCGAGCTGTACAGCTCGGTGCCCGAGACCGTCGCCTTCGAGTACCGGTTCGAGGACGAGCTGCGCTCCATCACCGCCGAAGCGCCCGGCACCGCGGTCCTCGAACTGACCCCGACCCGCGCCGGCCGCACGGAACTGCTGGTGCGGGCCGTGCGGGCGGACGGGGTGGGGTCGAACTGGTACAGCTACCGGTTCGCCGTGGCTAGCTGAACATCGAGCCCGGGTTGAACAGGTTCTCCGGGTCCAGCGCGCGTTTGATCTCGCGGTGGACCCGGAGACCCACCGGGCCGATCTCCTTCGCCAGCCACTCCCGCTTGATCTTGCCGATGCCGTGCTCGCCGGTCACCGTGCCGCCCAGCGCGAGCCCGACCGCCAGGATCTCGTCGAACGCCCGGCGCGCCCGCGCGAACTCGTCCTCGGACGTGGGGTCGTAGACGATCGTCGGGTGCATGTTGCCGTCGCCGGCGTGCCCGACGACGGCGATCCGCAGCCCCAGCTCCGCGCCGATCCGCTCGCACCCGGCGATCAGGTCGGCGATCCTGGTGCGCGGCACGCAGACGTCGTCGGTCAGCCACGCGCCGTAGGCCTCCAGCGCGTTCAGCACGGCCCGGCGGGCGGCGAGCAGGTCGCGGCCCTCGCCGAGGTCGTCGGTGACGTAGGTGAGGTCCGCGCCGGAGTCGCGGCACACCTGCTCGATGACGGCCAGGTCGCGCCGCGCCGCCTCGCCGCCCGCGTCGGACTGGCAGATCAGCAGGGCTTCGTCGGCGTTCAGGTCGGTCTTGAGGTACTGCTCGACGGCCCGGATGGACGTCCGGTCCATGATCTCCATCAGCGACGGGACCACGCCTTCCCGCACCACGCGGGCCACGGCGACACCCGCGTCGGCGGTCCGGCTGAACGCGGCCACCAGCGTGGACGGGGCCTGTGGCAGCGGGCGCAGGGCCAGGGTGGCCTTGGTGATCACGCCCAGCGTGCCCTCGCTGCCGATGAACAGCTTGGTCAGGTCGTACCCGGCGACGCCCTTGACCGTGCGGCGGCCGGTCCGCAGCAGTTCGCCGTCGGCCAAGACCACCTCCAGCCCGAGGACGGAGTCGGTGGTCACGCCGTACTTCACGCAGCACAGCCCGCCCGCGTTGGTGGACAGGTTGCCACCGATCGTGCACCAGTCGTAGCTGGACGGGTCCGGCGGGTAGAACAACCCGTGTTTCTCCACCGCACCCCGCAGGTCGAGGTTCACCACCCCGGGCTCGACGACGGCCAGCCGGTTGTCCGGGTCGATCTCGACGATCCGGTTCATCCGCGTTGTGACGAGCACCACACAACCCTCGATGGCGTTGGCCGCCCCGGACAGCCCGCTGCCCGCCCCGCGCGGCACGATCGGCGTCCGGTGCGCGGCGCACGCCCGGACCACCTCCTGCACCTGCCCGGCGTCGGTCGGCAGGACCACAGCCAGCGGACGACCGTGCGGGGCCAGCGGCATCATGTCCCGCCGGTACGCGTCCGTGACATCGGGATCGGTGAGCACGGCGGCCGGTCCGACAGCCTCGCGCAGCCTGGTGAGCAGGGCGTCCATGCCTTCACGCTAGCGCCGGGACCCCAGGTTTTCGGCAACCGTTAGTCCGGAGTCGCCCTGTTGGTGCCGGCGCGCCACGTAGGCTGGCCCCCGTGGTGTTGTCCGCAACGTCCGAAGTACTCGCGTTCGCCCCGTTGGAGACCGCAGGCCCGTTGGCCGTGTGGCTCATCACCTTGAGCTTCGTCTTCTTCGAGTGCGCGTTCATCTTCGGCCTCTTCCTGCCCGGCGATTCGCTGCTGTTCGCGGCCGGCGTGGTGCTCGCGCAGCACGACGGCGAGCTGAGCGCGTGGCTGCTGTCGCTCGCCGCGATGATCGTCGCCGTCGTCGGCAACCAGATCGGGTACTACATCGGCCGGCACACGGGCACGCGCCTGTTGGCCCGCCGAGGCGGCCGGGTCCTGAACAAGGAGAACCTGGCCAAGGCCCGCGACTTCCTGGACCGACGCGGCTTCTGGGCCATCGTGCTGGCCCGCTGGATCCCGTGGGTGCGCACCCTGGCCCCGATGATCGCCGGCGCGGCCCGCATGGACCCCCGCCGGTTCATGCTGGCGACCACGATCGGCGCGCTGGCCTGGGTGCCGACCCTGGTGCTGGCCGGCTACTACGGCGCGGGCCTGCTCACGGCGGTGCCGTGGCTCCAGACGGCGGCCGTCATCGTCAGCGTGGCCTTCTTCGTCGTCGGCACCGCCTACGGCCTGTTCCGCTACCGGCAGGAGATGCGCAAGCCGGTCGAGGAAGAGGTCGGCGCCCAGCAGCAGTAGGTCACAGGACCTCGGCGATGAGCAGGTCCGCGGCCGACTGCGAGGCGTTGACCATCAGGGCGTTGACGTGGTCGGTGCCGTTGAGCACGCGTTCCCGGGCGTCCTCCACCGAGCGCCCGTACCGGACGTGGCGGTCGATCAGGCGGGCCACCCGCAGGTCCTCGTCGATCATGAGGAACCACGCCTCGTCCAGCACCACGCGGACACGCTTCCACTTGTCGTACTGCATGAGCAGGTAGTTGCCCTCCGTCACCACGAGGGGCACCTCCGGGGGCACCGGCACCGCGCACGCCACCGGCTCCTCGATCTCCCGCCGGAACTCCGGGGCGTAGACGACGTCGGGTCCGCACGCCTTGAGCCGGCCCAGCAGGTCGACGTAGCCGGGGATGTCGAAGGTGTCCGGCGCGCCCTTCCGGTCGGCGATGCCCAGCCGGTCCAGCTCCTTCTGGGCCAGGTGGAAGCCGTCCATCTCCACCAGGGCCGCCGACGGGCCGAGGGCGTCCACCAGGCGGCGGGCCAGGGTGGACTTGCCCGAACCGGGGGCGCCGCCGATGCCCAGCAGCCGCCGCTCGCCCGGTTCCGCCAGCCGCCGCGCCCGGTCGACCAGGTCGTCGAACCTCACCCGCTGTCCCGCCACCGCTCCAGCTCCTCAACCCAGTCCCACGCGGTGTTGCGCACGCGCACCGCCGCGACCGCGTTCGCCCACCGCACGGCGTCCTCCACCGGGAGGCCCCGGGCCACCGCGACCGCCAACGCACCGTGCCACACGTCGCCGGCGCCGTTGGTGTCGCGCACGGGCACGGCGGGCACCGGCACCGCACCGGTCGCGCCGTCCCGGGACCAGGTGACCGGTTCGGGACCGCGGGTGCGGATCACCAGCGGCACGCCGCGGGCGTGCACCTCGGGCTCGGACAGCTCGAAGGCGGCCGAGCACGCGGCGACGTCGACGAGGGGCAGCAGGTCGTCGAGCACAGGTTTCCAGCTCCCCGCGTCCAACACCACAGGCACGCCCGCGCGTCTCGCCAGGCGGGCCACGGCCAGCGCCACCGGGCCGAGGTGACCGTCCACCAGCACCACGTCGCAGCCGGCCAGGTCCACTTCGGCCTCCAGCGCGAACCCGGAGGCGTTGCGGGACACGACGGTCCGCTCACCGTCCCGTTCGCGCACGACCACCATGCTCAGCGCCGGACCGCCCGGCCCGACCGAGCGCACCTCGACACCGCGCAGCATCCCGCGCACCAGCGGCCCCAACTCGCCGTCCAGCGAGGTCAGCAGCACGGCCCGGTGGCCCAGCGCCGCCACCGCGCGGGCCGCATTGGCCGCCGGACCGCCGGGCGCCAGGTGCACCCCGAGGGACTGCACCTTCTCGCCCGGCGCGGGGAACTCCGCGACCAGCTGAGACACGTCCAGGGTCGTCAGCCCGACACACAGGACGGCTGCCACGACGTGCACCTCCGAGCCGGTATCGTCCCCCGCAATCGCTTGCGCACGGCCGACGGGGGACGGGTACATGGTCACCATGAAGGAGGTCGCCGCGCTGGCCGGCGTCTCCATCACCACGGTCTCACACGTGATCAACGAGACCAGGCCGGTGGCCGCGAGCACGCGGGAACGGGTGCTCAAGGCGATCGAGGAGACCGGGTACACCGGTGACGCGATCGCCCGCTCCCTGGTCACCGGCGGCACGAAGTCGCTGGGCCTCGCGGTGTCGCTGGTGTCGCACCCCTACTTCGCGGAGCTGATCGCGGCCATCGAGAACGAGGCCACGCAGTCCGGGTACTCGCTGGTCCTGATCGACACCCGCGAGTCGGCCGAGTCGGAGCAGGCGGCGGTGCGGATGCTGCGGTCGCGCCGGGTGGACGGGGTGCTGCTCACGCCCACGTCGGGCTCGGCGGCGCTGCCCGAGCTGCGCCGGCTGGGCGTGCCGACGGTGCTGGTGGACCGGTTGTCGCTGGCCCAGGACACCGACCAGGTCGGCCCGGAGAACGTGCAGGCCACCTCCACCCTCGTGCGGCACCTGGCCGACCTCGGGCACCGGCGGATCGGGCTGGTCACCGGCGCGCCGGGCGTGCCGACCACGGACGAGCGCGTCCTGGGCTACCGGCTGGGCCTGGGCCGGGCGGGGCTCAAGTGGGACGAGGAGCTGGTGGCGCAGTCGCTGGAACCGCTGCTGGGGAAGGTGTCCGGGCTGGTCGTGAGCGACCACCAGGTGCTGATGGCGGTGCTCGGCGCGGCGCGGGCGCACGGCGTGCGGATCGGGACCGACCTGGCGCTGGTCACCTACGGCGAGGTGGAGTGGGCCGAGCTGGTGGACCCGCCGCTGACCACGATGGCGCAGCCGGTGGAGGAGATCGGGCGCACGGCGGTGCGGCTGCTGCTGTCCCGCATCGCCGACCCCGAGCGCGCGCCCGAGACGATCCGGCTGGCGCCCGCTCTGAAACACCGCCAATCCTGCGGTTGTCACTAGTAGCGTGGGGCTCGTGCTGGTACCCGGCCTGGTTTCGGTGACCTTCCGCGCGCTCCCCGTTCCCGAGGTGGTGGACCTGGCGCGGTCGTGCGGTCTGTGGGCCGTCGAGTGGGGCGGGGACGTGCACGTGCCGCTGCACGACCTGCCGGCCGCGCGGGACGCCCGGGACCGGTGCGCGGACGCCGGGCTGAGCGTGTCGGCCTACGGGTCGTACTACCGGGCGGGCGTGACCGATCTCGACGAGTGGCCGCGGGTGCTGGCGACGGCGGCGGAACTGGGTGCGCCGCGGGTCCGGGTGTGGGCCGGGGACACCGGTTCCGCGCAGACCTCCCCGGAGCAACGCGCGCGGGTGGTGGGCGCGATCCGGGACGCGGCGGTGCGCGCGGAGGACTACGGCATCCGGATCGCCGTGGAGCACCACCGGAACACGCTGACCGACACGCTGGAGTCGGCGACCCGGCTGTACGCGGAGGTCGGGCACGGTTCCGTCGTGCCGTACTGGCAGCCGCGCGGCGGGCAGGACGTGCCGAGCGCGGTGGAGGAGGTGCGGACGCTGCTGCCGCGCCTGACGACGGCGCACGTGTTCTCGTGGGGTCCGGGCGGTGGCACGGACCGGCTTCCCCTTGCGGCGCGGGAAGACCTGTGGCGGCCGGTGCTGGGCGAACTGGCGCGCGACGGCGTGGACCGGCACGTGCTGCTGGAGTTCGTGGCCGACGACTCGCCCGCGCGGTTCCGCGAGGACGCGGCCGTGCTGCTGGGGTGGATCAGCGCCGTGGCGGCGTGAGGTCGTTGCGCTCCAACAGGGCCGCGGCCTCCAGCGTCATCCAGCCGCCGAGTTGGACCGACAGGTCGCGCTCGGCGCTCGCCCGGGTCGGCTCGCCCGCCTGTTCCGTCCACTGAGGACCGAACAGCGGACCGCTGACGGCGCTGTTCCGGTTGCCCCACAACGCTTCCGCCGAGGTGAACACGAGGTCCGCCGCCTTGGCCGCCTCGGGCCGGTCCAGTCGCAGCGCGGCCTGGGCGAGGTAGCGGGCCAGGATGCCGGTGAACAGACCGCCGTCACCGCCGCCGTGGCCGCGCAGGACGCCGTCGTCGGCGAGGTGCTTGTCCACGGCCGAGATGATCCGGGCGGCGCGGTCCTTGTACTGCGTGGAGCCGAGTTCGACGCACGCGCCGAGGACCACGCCCTGGCAGTAGGTGTAGAGGTTGCGCTCGACCTCGCGGACCGTGCCGTCGGGGTTGACGTGCAGGCCGTCGAAGAACAGGCCGGTTTCCTCGTCCCGCAGCGACTCCTCGATCCAGTCCACAATGGACCGTGCCCGGCCGCCCTTCTCGCCGAGCCGGGCAAAGAAGATCGCGGCGGGACCGTTCGCGGGGACGTTCTTGAAGTCGTCGTTGCGCTTCCACCAGATCCCGCCGCCGCCGTGGTCGGTCCAGCCCTCGCGGAGGCGTTGCGCGATGGTGGCGATGACGTCGGGTTTGTCGACTCCGGCCCGGGCGGCGCGCTGGAGGGCGAGGCCGAGCCAGGCGATGTCGTCGTAGTAGTCGTTGGTCCAGCCGAGGAGGTTGCGCACGCGGATGCCGCGGACGAGCCGGCGGATGAGCTTGAGCCGGGCTTCGCGCGGGGAGCGCAGTTGGGCGTCGAGGACGCAGTCGAGCAGGTGCGCCTGCCACCAGTAGCCGAAGCGGACGTGCAGGCGGGCGGACCAGTCCACCGGCCAGGCGACCGAGCCGAGGGCGGTGCCCGGGAGCCCCCAGACGCGGCGCAGGTGCCGCGACTCGACGGCCCGTTCGGCCACGCCCGCGCGGGCGGCGAGGAGCTTCGGCGTCGTCACGGATCAAGCTTCCCGACTTGACCGGTCAAGAAGCGCGGCGGAAGAGCTCCCAGTGGTACAGCGCCATCGCGACACTGGTCGTCAGGTTGTAGCTGGACACCTTCGGGCGCATCGGCAACGACACGATCCGGTCAGCCCGCACACGCACAGCATCCGACAACCCGTGCCGCTCGGACCCGAAGGCGAGGACGGCGTCGTCCGGGATGCGCGCGTCACGCAGATCCTCCCCGTCCGCGTCAAAGGCGATGACCTCACCCGCGATGTCGTCCACATCGTCCAACCGCAACACCGGCAACGCGAAGTGCAACCCCGCACTCCCACGCAACACGTTCGGGTGCCACGGATCAACGTCGCCGATAGACACGACACCCCCGGCCCCCAACCCGGCCGCCACCCGGATCACGGCCCCGAAGTTCCCGAGGTTCCGCGGGTTGTCCAAGAACACCAGCGGCGCTCTCCGCTCCCCGATCCCCACCTCGGGCCGTTCGACGATCCCCCCAACCCCGGTCGGGTGACTCTTCCCGATCACCCGAACGAACTCGTCCGCCCCCACCTCGACGGCCCGCTCCCCGAACCAGTCGACAAGGTCAGGCGCATGCGACCGCGCGAACGCCACAGCCACATCCCGATCCCGCACGACCACGGTCTCCACGACAGCCCCAAACCGAACCGCGTGCTTGACCGCGTGAAACCCCTCGAGAACCACCTTCACCGCACCATCATGACGAGCCCTGCCCCCCGACCCGGCAGGGCATACGTCTACTTGTCGGTGTCACCGCCACTTCCGGTTTCGCCGCCGCGGTGGACAAGTACAGGTGAGGTCGAATTGATCACCGGGGGAGCCTACAACCCGACATCCAGCTTCAAGCCGATCAGTTGGTATGCCCCAACACCTTCAGCCGATAGCGTGATCTCGGGTTTTCCCGACCGATCGAGGACGTGACTGAGCGCGTAGTCGTCACCCGGCGACAACCCCACCTTGTCCACTCGGACCCGGCACCCCACGGGGAACGTGATCACATACTGCGCCAACGGGATCGGCTCCCCGAACCGGACCAGCATCTCGTCGGGAGCCTGCCCGCGCATGAGGGGCCGGCATTTCGCCGGCCAGAACATGTCCACCACGAAGCTCACCTCCGCGTCACGCTGCACCGGGTCGTCCAGGTGCACCACCGTCTTGAGCCGCTTGTCGTCCAACCAGGACGAGGTCACGCCGAACCGGGTGCCGCCTTCCCCTCCCACTTCGACACTGCGCACGTGCACCCGAACCCGCCGTTTGAGCCGGGCCGGCCAGTCCCAGTTCACCCGGTCGGTGAAACTGCAGAAGGCCAGCTCGTCACAACGGACCACAATGGTGAACGCAATGCGCTGCCGGACGTCCCCGTTGGCTTCGATGTCGACGTCCTGGCGCCAGTCCTTCACGGCCCATTTCCGGCCGTGCCGCTTTTCCAGGATGTCGCAGTAGTGCAGCACCAGCCGACTCAACCGCGCGGTGCTGGAGTCCCATTCGGTCCGACTCGACCGCAACACCGCGACGAACCCCACCCCACCCGCCACCACCAGGACGAAGCCTGCCAGCTGCGACCCGCTGAAGGACACCCAGAACCCCACCGCCGGCAGTACCGCCACGGCTGTTCCCAGCGCACCGGAAGCAGCCCGCCCACGCAACCAGGACCAGGTCGCCGACAACGGCGACCCGCGCCTTACCCGGCGCGTGTGCCCACCTACCTCAAGACGTGTCCGAGCCACCCCCATCGCCGTCCCACCCTTCCCCGACCCATAACCGAAGGGTAAGGCACGCGACAGCCCGTAAATTGAAATTGGTACGGTCGGGTAGACCGATTGGGCCGGTCCGGTGATCGGCGAATGGCCGCTTTATCGCTGATTGGTGAACTGCACCGAATTACACGTTTGTTCAGCACGCCGCTTGACGTAGTACCCGACCCACGAGACGACCACGCACAGCGCCACCACCAGCTGCACCGTGCGCGCCGCCGACTCCGGGTACAGGACCCCGTCGATGTAGGTGTCGATGAACCCGTCGACCAGCGGTGCCTGGCCGGCCGCCGTGCGGAGGACGTTTTCCAGCCAGGTCAGGGGGCAGGCCAGGGGGAAGGTGACGATCGAGAGTCCCCACGCCGCCATCGCCACGTGGAACCAGAGCGCGCGCGGCCAGCGCCATGCCACGAAGCCGCCGACGACCAGGAAGACCAGGACCCCGTAGTGGATCACCATGACCAGCTCGGCGAGCGCCCGCGCGACCATCACGACCTCCCTGTACCCCAGAGTAGGCCGCACCCCGATCGGGCGCTCGCCATTAATCAACCGCGCGGCAGCCCCTGCCAGGGCACCCGGCCCGCGATGTCCAGCAGCAGGTCCGCCAAGTGGCCCAACGGCGCCTGGAGCAGCGGCACGGGGACGGCCGCCGCCAGGTTGTGCTCGTCGAAGGCGATCGCCACCCCGGCCGCGCGCGGGTCGGTCAGCAGGGCCTGGGGCAGGCCCGAGGCGAGCAGGGCGCCGGCGAACGCCGGGTTCTTGCGGCGCACCTCGTAGCGGGCGTCGAAGGCCGGGTCGCCGGTCGCGGTGAACTGCTCGAAGATGCCCCACACGCTGTCCTCGCGGGGGCTGATCAGCACCCACGGGCCGGGCATCGGGCGTGGCACGACGACCACCGAGTACGTGCGGTACTCGGTGGTCACCGTGTTGTCCGTGCGCAGCACCACCTCGACGGCCAGCACGGGCACGCCGCGCCAGTGGCCGACCAGCTGGAACCGCACGCGGCTCCGGTCGGCTTCCAGCATCCGCCCGATCTGGGGCACGCGTTCCTGGAAGCCCTGGTCCTCGGCGACGAACCGCCAGCCCAGGGCCGCCTCCAGCGCGCGCATCTGCTGCTCCCACTGGTTCACGAACTGCGGGTTCGTGAACGGGTTGCGCTTGCGCCGCGACAACCCCACGGCGACGCCCACCCCGAGGATCGCCACGATCACCAGCAACAACAGGAGGGAAGCCATCAGACCAGGCCGAGGTCCGCCAGGTCCAGCAGGTAGCGGTACGACAGGCCCTGCGCCTCGATGACCTCGCGGGCCACCGTGCCGCGGTCCACGACCGTCGCCACGCCCACCACGGTCGCGCCGGCCTCGCGCAACGCCTCCACGGCGGTCAGCACGCTGCCGCCGGTGGTGGAGGTGTCCTCGACCGCGAGCACCCGCTGGCCCGCGACCTCGATGCCCTCGATGCGCCGCTGCATGCCGTGCTTCTTGGTCTCCTTGCGCACGACGAACGCGTCGAGCACCTCGCCGGCCGCCGCCGCGGCGTGCATCATCGCGCACGCCACCGGGTCCGCGCCCAGCGTCAAGCCGCCCGCCGCGACGTAGTCCCAGTCGGCGGTGAGCTGCCGCAGGAGCTTGCCGATCAGCGGCGCGGCGGCGTGGTGCAGCGTCGCGCGGCGCAGGTCGATGTAGTAGTCGGCCTCCGCGCCGGAGGACAACGTCACCTTGCCGTGCACCACGGCCAGCTCGCTCACCAGCCGGGCCAGTTCGGCCTTGGCACCGGCGTCCAGAACCACTTCAGTTCGCACGGGTCCCAAGACTGTCATACGCGTCCGTACGCTGGCACACCGTGAACCTGTTCGGCACCGACACGCTCGTCATCGAGCAGCCCTGGGGCGCAGGCCGTCACCTGTTCGGGACGCGCTACAAGACCACCGCCCTGACCGAGCACGGCGTGCCGCTGGCGACCGCGGCCGACCGGGGCTTCCTGGGTCCCCTGCGGAAACTGCTGCGCGCCACGGGCCTGTCCGGGCGCACAACCTACGACCTGGCGGTGACGTCGCCGCAGGGCCAGGTCCTGCTGCTGGTGCACAAGGGTCCGGGCCGGCCGCCGACGCGCGTGTCCCGACCGGACGGCACCGTCGTCGGCTCCGTGCGCCGGGAGGGCCGCGGGGCTTACGCGCTGCTCGACCCGCACGGGCAGCGGCTGTGCTCTTGGACCGACGTGGCGACCTTCAGCGCCGGCGCCATCGCCAAGGGCGCGGGTGGGCGCGTGCGGCGGGACGTGCTGCGGCTGCGGCCGGGCACGCCGGAGCCGCTGCGGTCGCTGGCGGTGGCGGCGGCGCTGGCGTTCGACGTGGTGCGGGGCATCGGCACGAACCACACCAGCGGCGGCGGCTTCGACTTCCCGACCAGCGCCTAGAAGCGGCCGTGCGCGCGGTCGCGGTCAGTGGCGGCCGGTTGCCGGCGCGGCGTGGTGGCTCGTCGCCGGAGCCGCGCGGTGGGCGGCGGGGTGAGTGGCGCGGCGCGGTGGGCGGCGCGGCGCGGTGGGCGGCGCGGCGCGGTGGGCGGCGCGGCGCGGTGAGTGGCGGAGGGTTGCCGGCGTGGCGAGAGCGGCGGCGGGTCGCCGGAGGGCTTGCCTCCGGCCCCCGCTTCCATGATCTCACGCGCCACCGACAATTCCCGCAGTTCCGGCCGCCCAGGCGTCTTCGATCCGGCCGACCAGGCGTCTTCGATCCGGCCGACCAGGCGTCCTCGGTCCCGGCCCGCCAGGCGTCGTCGACTCGGCCTGTCGGGTGTCGTCGGTTCCGGGTTACCAGGCGTCTTCGGTGAAGCTGCTCGGCTCGTCGTCGTCATCGCCGCCACGGCGTGGGCGGCCGGATTCGATGACGTCCTCCGGGTCGTTGCCCTCCTGGAGTTGCGTGTAGGCGCGCTGGAGGTCGGGCAAGCCGGTCGCCAGGGCCTGCTGCACGCCCTCGTCGGCCAGGGCGCGGCCGGACGCGATGTCCTCCCAGGACATCTCGCCCGAGTCGACCCGGCGGGCCAGTTCGCGCAGTTCGCGGGGTGCGTTCGGGCCGTGGGCGGCGCGGTTGATCTCGGCCAGGTCCGACTGGGACAGGCCCGAGGAGCGCAGTTGGACCTGGCTCGCCTCGCGGGAGACCTTGTCCACGTTCTCCAGGCGCGCGTCCACCTCGGCGACCAGCGCGTTCAGCCGATCGCGGTCGTAGGGGAAGGTCACTGGCCACCTCCGGACGGCGCGGGTGCGGGTTCGGGTGCGGGCGGCGGGGCCTGGTTGTAGCGGTTGCTCGCGGAGTGGCCCGCCTTGCCGAGCTTGTAGCCGTTCCAGGCGACGCCGAACGCGCCGGACTTGGCCGCGGCCATGCCGTTGTCGAACTTCTCCTTGCCGTCCTGGTAGCCGTCGACCACGTCGAGCAGGTCGTTGACGTCGCGCACGTCCTTGAGCTTGGACAGCGCGGTGCCCATCGCGACGATGCCGTCGATCATGCCCTGGACGCCCTCGATCAGCGTCTGGATGGAGATGATGATCTTGCGGATGGCGTCGACGATCTGGATGGCGTCGTAGACCATCCACACCGCGCGGCCCCACCCGACCACCGGGATCCACGCCGTCATCGCCGCTTCGAGCAGCTTGCTGATCAGCATGTCCAGCAGGGTCAGCGCCAGGCCGCACGCCTTGCGGCAGGTGTTGGCGGTGGACCGGAACTTGTTGCCGATGATCCGCGCGATCTGCGAGTCGGCCTCGATGGCCAGCGCCCACATGGTCTTCATGCGGGCCTCGAACGCCTGCGCGGCGTCGCCGTTCCAGTGCGGGTTGAGCTGGTCGACGCCCGCGTCGACGTTGTGCCGCACGGAGTCCAGGGCCTTCGCGGTCCGGTCCCACGCGTTGGCGTTCTCGTCGATCTTCTCGAAGTCGCCGAGCAGCGGCTTGATCAGCGCGTCGAGGAGGTTCTCGCCGGTGACCTTCTCGTAGATCCAGTTGACGCCCTGGATCTTCCACCCGGCCTTCTCGATCAGCTCCTTGGTGGACTGCCGGCCCGGCCGGTCCTCGGCGGCGGCGTTGAGGGCGACCTGAGGGTCTTCGACGTCGGCGTACGCGGTCACTTGCCACCACCCAGGATCGGCGCCTCGGCGGCGTTGGCCAGCTCGGCGAGCACCTGGTCGAGGATGCTCATCGCCATCTCCTCGCCCTTCTGGTACATGTCCGCGGCCTTGGCCAGCCCTTCGGCTTCCTTGGTCATCATCTGGTTCGCGAAGTCCAGCGTCTCCCCGTAGAGGTTCGCGACGCCGGTGACGATCGGCTGGAGCAGCGAGAGCAGCCCGGTGAAGCCCGAGGTGTCGCCACCCTTCGTGACCGCGTGCTCCTTGATGGTCATGAAGTGCTGCGCGTTGCGGGTCAGCAGCTCGCTGTACCCCCGCAGCTCGGCCGGCTCGACGTGGAAGCCTTCACCCATTGACGGATCCCTCCTCCTCCAGTTCGGGGAGTGGGACGGGCCGGATGGGTGCCGGGTTCCCGCTGATCTTGGAAGATTTCGCCGGAGTGGCAGGCGACGGGAGCGGGGGGCGGACAGCAGGCCCGCGGAGGGTCGGGCGGCAGGTTTTCGGCGACTCGGGGCGACCCGCCCGCAGCGGGCGCGCGGCAACTCTTCACGGACCTGCACGCGGCCGGATGTCGGTGGCGCGTGCGACGATCGAAGCGGGGGCCGGAGGCCACGCCCCCGCACGCGTCAGGTCAGGTCCGACCGCGGGCGTTACCGGCTCGGGCGGCGATGCGGCGCAGCAGCGGCCGGGGGATCAGCCGGCTGATCGTCGCGATGGCCTTGTACTGGAAGCCCGGGATGGACAGCTGCTTGCCGGCGCGCAGGTCGGCCAGGCAGTCGTGCACCACGCGGTCGGCGTCGAGGTACAGGAACGCGGGCGTGCCGGACATGTCGATCTTCGCCCGCTGGTGGAACTCGGTCCGCACGAAGCCGGGGCACAGCGCCAGCACCCGCACGCCGGTGCCCGCCGTCGCCTGGGCCATGCCCTCGGAGAACGCCGTCACCCACGCCTTGTCCGCGCTGTAGGTCGACCCCCGACCAGGCAGGAAGCCCGCGATGCTGGATACGTTCACCACGTCACCGCGCCCGCGCTGCACCATGCCGGGCAGCACCGCCCGGGTCAGCCGCAGCACGGTCTTCACGTTGACCGACAGCTGGCTCTCCAGCCGGTCGGCGTCGGAGGCGAAGAACTCCCCGGACAGCGCGAACCCGGCGTTGTTGACCAGCAGGTCGAACGGCCGCTCGGCCAGCACCTGCTCGACCTTCACCCGACTGGGGTCGTCGGCGAGGTCGGCGGGCAGCACCTCGACCTGCACGCCGTGGCGTTCGCGCAGCTCGGCGGCGGTGCGCTCCAGCCGTTCGACGTCCCGGGCGACCAGGACCAAGTCGTGCCCCTCGGCGGCCAGCCGGCGGGCGAACGCGGCGCCGATGCCCGCGGTCGCGCCCGTGACCAGGGCCAGCGGCGGCGTCACGGCTTGCGCCCGAACTGCGGGCGGTGGACCTCGCCACCGGTGTCGGTGTCCGGATCGGCGTCGAACGGGTCGACCACGTCGGCCAGCTCCCCCAGGTCGCGCAGGAGTCGTTCCAGTCGGGCGGGTGAGGAGTTCGGCGGCGCCGCCGCCATCACCCAGTCGTTCTCCAGCCAGACCACGGTGACGTCCGCGCCGATCTCCTCGGCGGCGTCCACCAGGTCCGGTGTGATGAGCTTGCGGGCGGCGGGCAGCTCGCTGACGAACGCGTACCGCGAGCCGACCGGTCCGAGCAGGTCGGGCATCTGGTCGCGCTGGAACGGCACGCTGGGCAGCCACAGCTCGACCACCACGTTCACCGGCCGGCGGCAGCGCACGCCGACCAGCACCGAGTTGACCTTGCCCCCGGTCTCGTGGTCGAGCACGTAGACCTGGCGGCGGCCGTCCGCGGTGAACGTCGACCCGGCGACCACGTCCTTCGCCACGCCGGTGCCGTAGTAGGCGATCGCCCCGCTCTCCCACCGTGTGGGCAGCACGTGGTCGGTCTCCTCGAACTGCCAACCACGCAGAGCGGCCCACCTGCGCCGCTCCCGGTTACGCGCGGTTCTCTGCGCCCGGTCGGTGGCGAGCAGGGCGAACCCCGCCACCCCCGCGACCGCGGCGACGGTGAACCAGACCCACGCCGGTATGCCCACGGGTGCGAGGGTAGCGGCAGACACCGACCAAACGAAGATCACTTGGGGCGTGCCTCCCGCGATCGGACCAACCCGTTACCGGGAAGGTGGCGCGGGCCACCTCCCCGGACCTGCGGATCAAGCCCTCCCGACGATGAGCCCCGACTGGTCGTCGACGACGTCGACCTTCACCGTGTCGCCGTCGCGGACTTCACCCGACAGCAGCTCCTTGGCCAGCTGGTCGCCGATGGACGACTGCACGAGCCGCCGCAGCGGCCGGGCCCCGTACACCGGGTCGAAGCCGTTCAGGGCCAGCCAGTCGCGGGCCGCCGGGGTGACCTCCAGGGACAGCCGCCGCTGTGCCAAGCGCTTGCCCAGGCGTTCGACCTGGATGTCCACGATCGACGTCAGCTCCTCGGTGGCCAGCGAGTGGAACACCACCACGTCGTCCAGCCGGTTGAGGAACTCCGGCTTGAAGTGCCGCCGGACCACGTTCATCACCGCGTCGGTGCGCTGCCGCTCGTCCAGCGCCGGGTCGGCGATGGCCTGTGAGCCCAGGTTCGAGGTCAGCACCAGGATGGTGTTGCGGAAGTCGACCGTGCGGCCCTGGCCGTCGGTCAGCCGGCCGTCGTCCAGGACCTGCAACAACACGTCGAACACGTCCGGGTGGGCCTTCTCCACCTCGTCCAGCAGCACGACGCTGTACGGCCGCCGCCGCACCGACTCGGTCAGCTGGCCGCCCTGGTCGTAGCCGACGTACCCGGGGGGCGCGCCGACGAGCCGGGCCACCGAGTGCTTCTCGGAGTACTCGCTCATGTCGATGCGGACCATCGCCCGCTCGTCGTCGAACAGGAACTCCGCCAGCGCCTTGGCCAGCTCGGTCTTGCCCACGCCGGTCGGCCCGAGGAACAGGAAGCTGCCGGTCGGCCGGTCCGGGTCGGCGACGCCTGCGCGCGTGCGGCGCACCGCGTCGGACACCACCCGCACGGCCTCGGCCTGGCCGACGACCCGCCGCGCCAGCTCCTCCTCCATGCGCAGCAGCTTGGCGGTCTCGCCCTCCAGCAGCCGCCCGGCCGGGATGCCGGTCCACGCCGACACCACGTCGGCCACGTCGTCCGGCCCGACCTCCTCCTTCAGCATCACGGCCGCGTCCTGCGTGGTGCGGGTCGCCGTCTCCAGCTCCTTCTCCAGCGCCGGGATGCGCCCGTAGCGCAGCTCCGCGGCCCGCCCGAGGTCGCCGTCGCGCTCGGCCCGCTCGGACTCGCCGCGCAGCTGCTCCAGCTGCTCCTTGAGGTCGCGGACCTTCTCGATCGACGTCTTCTCGTTCTGCCAGCGCGCGGTCAGCGCGGCCAGGGTCTCGCGCTTCTCGGCCAGCTCGGCGCGCAGCGCGGCCAGCCGCTCCATCGAGGCCGGGTCGGACTCCTTGGCCAGCGCCATCTCCTCGATCTCCAGCCGGCGCACGGCCCGCTCGACCTCGTCGATCTCGACCGGCCGGGAGTCGATCTCCATGCGCAGCCGGGACGCGGCCTCGTCGACCAGGTCGATGGCCTTGTCCGGCAGGAACCGGGCGGTGATGTACCGGTCGGACAGGGACGCCGCCGCGACCAGCGCGGAGTCGGTGATGCGGACGCCGTGGTGCACCTCGTACCGGTCCTTGAGGCCGCGCAGGATGCCGACGGTGTCCTCCACGGACGGCTCGCCGACCAGCACCTGCTGGAACCGGCGCTCCAGGGCGGCGTCCTTCTCGATGTGCTCGCGGTACTCGTCCAGGGTGGTCGCGCCGACCATGCGCAGCTCGCCGCGGGCCAGCATCGGCTTGATCATGTTGCCCGCGTCCATCGCGGACTCGCCGGTCGCGCCGGCGCCCACGATGGTGTGCAGCTCGTCGATGAACGTGATGACCTGGCCGGCGGAGTCGGTGATCTCCTTGAGCACGGCCTTGAGCCGCTCCTCGAACTCGCCGCGGTACTTCGCGCCGGCCACCATCGCGCCCAGGTCCAGCGCCACCACGCGCTTGCCGCGCAGCGACTCGGGCACGTCACCGGCCACGACGCGCTGCGCCAGGCCCTCCACGATCGCGGTCTTGCCGACGCCGGGCTCGCCGATCAGCACCGGGTTGTTCTTGGTGCGCCGGGACAGCACCTGCACGACCCGCCGGATCTCGGTGTCCCGCCCGATGACGGGGTCGAGCACGCCCTTGCGCGCCCGTTCGGTCAGGTCGACGCCGTACTTCTCCAGCGCCTTGTACGTGCCCTCCGGGTCCGGGCTGGTCACCCGCGCCGACCCACGCACCCGCCCGAACGCCTCGCGCAGCGACTCCGGGGTCGCGCCGTGCCGGCGGAGCAGGTCGGCCACCTGGCCACCGTGCTGGGACAGGCCCACCAGCAGGTGCTCGGTGGACACGTACTCGTCGCCCATCTCGGTGGCCAGCTCCTGCGCCCGCCCGAGCACGCGCACGGCGTCCCGGGAGAACTGCGGCGCGGACACGCTCGCCCCGCTGGCCGCCGGCAGGGACCGGCTGAGCTGCTCCAGCTCCTTGTGCACCTGCTTCGGGTCGGCGCCCACGGCCGACAGCAGCGGCGCGGTCAGCCCGTCGCCCTGCGCCAGCAGCGCGCCCAGGAGGTGGACCGAGGTCACGTCCGGGTTGCCCGCGATCGTCGCCGCCTGCACCGCCGCGGACACGGCCTGCTGCGTCTTCGTGGTCGGGTTGAAAGCGTCCATTCCTCACCTCGGTCGCGTGTTCCGGCGCACCACCGGCTACCACTCAGCTCAACGTCAGAAAAGTTGAGTCCGTTCCACTCAACCTAGCCCAAGTGCTGTGACGCCCGCCACGAAGTCCTAGCGTCAGTGCCATGACCGTCAAGCTGAACCACACGATCGTGTCCGCCCACGACCCCCGCGCCACCGCCGACTTCCTCACCGAGGTCTTCGGCTTCGCCCCCGCCACGCCTTACGGCCCGTTCCTCGTCGTGGCCACCGACAACGAGGTGTCCCTCGACGTCATGGCCGTCGAAGGCGACATCACCCCGCAGCACTACGCGTTCCTGGTCGGCAACGACGACTTCGACGCCATCTTCGGCCGCGTCCGGGAGCGCGGGCTGCCCTACTGGGCGGACCCGTTCCACCGGCAACCCGGCGAGATCAACACCCACGACGGCGGCCGGGGCGTGTACTTCGACGACCCGAACGGCCACCGCCTGGAGATCATCACCGTCCCCTACGGCGGCTGAAATCGGGTGCGCCCGTCCCGGCGGCCACCTGAAGATCAGCGCATGAGTTCACTCGTGCACCACATCACCGTCGACTGCAAGGACGCGTACGCGCTGGCCACCTTCTGGAGCCAGGTCACCGGCCACCCCGTCTCCGACGAGGACGAGCCCGGCGACCCGGAGTGCCTCGTCGCCCTGCCGGCCGGCCCGGACCTGCTGTTCATCCAGGTCCCCGAGGACAAGACGATCAAGAACCGCATCCACCTCGACCTCCAGCCCGACACCACCCGCGACGAGGAGGTCGAGCGCCTCCGGGGCCTCGGCGCGATCGTGGTCGCCGACCGGCGCCGCCCCGACGGCACCGGCTGGGTCGTGCTCGCCGACCCCGAGGGCAACGAGTTCTGCGTGGAACGCAGCGCAGCCGAACGCGCCGCCACGAGCTGACCGTGTCACCCACATGTAGCAGCGTGTTTGTCCACACGCGCACCGCGCTTATCCACAATCCGCAGGTGTGAATCCACAGGCCGAAGCCGATCTCCGCACCGGTGCGGGGAGCGTGCGGCCAACAGGGTGAGACCCCCGCCTCACGCGATCTCCAGTGCCCGTTAAAGGCGTGCTCGGGCGGGGTACTCGCCTCACGGTTGGCCGCAATCCGCAGACCCGGTACAGGTCATCGCGAATGTTCGCCCGATGGGACGAACGCTCCGCGACCGACCGTGATCGCACAGCACTCGAAGGTGGCATCAAGGAGTCAGTCGGCCAGTTGACGGGTTAGCCTCGGTTCGTCGGGGATGGAAGCTTGACGAGGACGATGCGCCTTGCTGACGGCGCTGGAAACGTGGAGACTGCGCCCGGACCATGACTGCGAACGCTGTGTTGAGCCCCATCCCGAGCCCGCCCCACCGAGAACCCCCACCGGGTGTCACCGCAATGGTGCGCCTGATCAGGGAAAGCTGGGCGGTCGTCGAGCCGCGCGCCGAAGAGGTCGCCAAGTTCTTCTACGGAATGCTCTTCAGCCTCGCGCCGGCCACCCGTGAGATGTTCCCGGCGAACATGGAGGTGCAGCGCAGCCGCCTGCTGCGCGCACTGGTCCACGTCGTCCAGATGGTCGACCGACCGGACGACCTGATCCCCTTCCTCCGCCAACTCGGCCGCGACCACCGCAAGTTCGGCGTGGTCAACGTCCACTACGAGTCGGTCGGCACCGCCCTGCTCGCGGCGGTGAAGAAGCACGCCGGCCCCGCGTGGACCCCCCAGGTCGAAATGGCCTGGGCCGAGGCCTACACGATCATGGCCCGCGCCATGCAGGAGGCGGCGGCAGCCGACGACGGCCCCGCCTACTGGCACGCGACCGTGCTCGAGCACCAGCGGGTGAGCTGGGACCTGGCCGTGGTGCGCCTCCAGCCCGACCACCCGGTCGGCTACCGGGCGGGCCAGTACGTGAGCGTGGAAACGCCCCAACGAGCCAGACTCTGGCGCTACTTCTCACCGGCCAACGCCCCGCGCGAAGACGGCATCATCGAGTTCCACATCCGCTCCGTCGAGGGCGGCTGGGTGAGCCGTTCCATCGTCGGCCACACCCAACCGGGCGACGTGTGGCGCATCGGCCCCCCGATGGGCAGGCTCCACGTCGACCGCAAGTCCGGCAACGACGTCCTCATGGTCGCCGGCGGCACCGGAGTGGCCCCGATGCACGCGATCATCGACGAGATGGCGCAGTGGGGCGAAAACCCGAGGACGCACCTCTTCGTGGGCGGCAGGACCCGCGAGGACCTGTACGACCTGGACAACCTGCAACGCTTCGCGATGACCAACCCGTGGCTCACGGTGGTCCCGGTGCTGGAGTCGGACCCGGGCGCACGAGGCGTGGAACAGGGCACCCTGGCCGACGTGGTCACCCGCTACGGGGCGTGGGAGGACCGGGACGTGCTGGTCTGCGGCTCCCCGTCGATGATCCGCGCGACGGTCTCCCGCATGCTCGTGGCCGGCACCCCCCTGGACCGCATCAAGTACGACCCCTTCACCCTGGACTGACCCCCGCACCGGCCTCCAGGGCGGGGAAGCCCTGGAACGGCCCGAGGCATACCGCTTTCACGCGCGCAGCGCGGGCTCTTCCGCTCTGGCACGCGCGAAGCGCGTGCACAACCCAAGCTGGGCTTTTTGCGTCATCCCCGCTACCAGCAGGAACTCACCCCGACGCGGATCAGCGTTTGCGGTTTGGTTTCCAGACCACCAACGCGGTCTCGTGGCGAACCGGTACCAGGTCCCGCCGCAACGAGGCGTGCACGGAAGCCGCCGCGTGCTCGGCCGCCGCCAAAGCCTGGGCCAACTGCTCCGCCAACTCCGACACCTTCGCCCGCAGCGCCCCGACCTCGTTCTCCAGTTCGATGATCCGCTTGATCCCGGCGAGGTTCACCCCCTCCTCCTGGGAGAGCCGCTGAACCTCCCTCAACAGGACGATGTCGCGCATCGAGTACCGGCGACCGCCGCCCGACGTGCGCCCGGGGGAGACCAGTCCCATCCGGTCGTAGGAGCGGAGGGTCTGGGCGTGCAGGCCCGACAGCTGAGCCGCCACGGAGATCACGAAGAACGGGGTGTCCTCATCGGTCCCCGGCGGGAACGGAAACGTCATGTCCACCTCACCCTCACGCCGACCTCACCACCACGCCGAACCCATCACACCAAGACCACCATCACGCCGAACCGGCCCCGGCCCTCACGTCGACCTCTTCTCCACCAACGCGTTGAGGTCGGCCCGAGGGTCGTGCTCCGCGGTGGCCGAGGCGTAGGCCTCCAGCGCCTCGCGGGCCGTCGCGTCCATGTTGTTCGGGATCGCCACCTGCAACGTGATCAACAGGTCTCCGACCTGGCCGTCGCGCTTGGCGATGCCCTTCCCCTTGGCGCGCAGCACCCGGCCCGACGCCGTGCCGGCGGGGACCTTCAAAGTCACCTTGCCGTCCAGCGTGGGCACGGTCAACGTGGTGCCCAACGCCAGTTCGGGGAAGGTCACCGGCACGGTCACGGTCAGGTTGTTGCCGCTGCGGCCGAACACGGGGTCCGGGTTGACGTGCACCCGGACGTACAGGTCGCCGCTGGGACCGCCGTTGCGGCCCGGCTCGCCCTGGCCGCCCAGGCGGATGCGCTGGCCGTCGTCCACGCCCGACGGGATGCGGATGGTGAGCGTGCGCGTCTTGGTGGACACGCCGTCGCCGCCGCACTCCGGGCACGGGTCGTCGATGAGGCGGCCGGTGCCCCGGCAGTCCGCGCACGGCTCGGAGAACGCGAACGCGCCCTGGTTGCGGGTCACCAGGCCCGCGCCGCCGCAGTTGGTGCAGGTGCGCGGCGCGGTGCCCGGTCGCGCGCCCGAGCCCGAGCACGTCGAGCACGTCGACGGGCTGGACAGGCGCATCGGCACGGTCGCGCCGCGGACCGCCTCGGTGAAGTCGATCCGCACGTCGGTCTCGACGTCCTCGCCCCGCCGGGGCCGGGTCGCCGAGCCGGACGTGCCGCCGCGCCGGTTGAACAGGCCGCCGAGCAGGTCGCCCAGGCCGCCCAGGCCGCCCATGCCGCCGGGCTGCTGCCCCGCGCGGCCGAACAGGTCGCCGACGTCGAAGGTGCCGGTGCCCTGCCCGAACCCGCCGGGGAAGCCGCCGCCGCCCGCGAACAGGCGGCGGGCCTCGTCGTACTGCTTGCGCTTGGAGGCGTCCGACAGCACGCCGTACGCCTCCGAGACCGCCTTGAAGCGCGCCTCGGCCTTGGCGTCACCGGGGTTGGCGTCGGGGTGCAGTTCCCGCGCCAACTTCCGGTACGCCTTCTTGATCTCGTCGGCCGAGGCGTCGGAGGAGACGCCCAGCTCCCGGTAGAAGTCCTTCTCGATCCAATCCCGAGCACTCATCCGGACGCCGCCCCCTCTCGCTCAGCCTTGCTGTTCTTCAGTGGACCCGGACGCCCCGGCACCAGACTCGGCACCAGACCCGGACGGCTCGGCCCCGTCACCCGACGCCGCCTCGGCCGCGGGCTCGTGGTCGGTGACCGCCACCAGCGCCGGCCGCAGCACGACGCGCTCGCCGAGCCGGTAGCCGCGCCGCAGCACGGCCGTCACGGTCGGCCCGCTCACGTCGGGCGACGTGCTGTGCTGGACCGCCTCGTGCACGGTGGGGTCGAACTCCTCGCCCTCGTGCCCGAACGGCTCCAGCCCGGACCTGGTCAGCGTCGCGACCAGCTTGTCCGCGACCGCCTTGAACGCGCCGGTCAGGTCGCCGTGCGCGTCGGCCCGCTCCACGTCGTCCAGGACGGCCAGCAGCTCGTTGATCACCTGGGCCTTGGCCGAGGCGATCACCAGCTCCTTGTCCCGCTCGACGCGCTTGCGGTAGTTGGCGTACTCGGCGGTGAGGCGCTGGAGGTCCGCGGTCCGCTCGTCGAGCTGGGCCTTCAGCTCGGCGGCCGGGTCGACCTCCGCGGGCGGCTCCGCCTCGGGGGCGGCGTGCCGGCCGCCCTCGGCCGGGGTCTCGTCCACGGGCGTCTCGGCGTCCGCGGCCGGCGTGCGCACCTCACCCGTCTCCGGGTCGATGCGCCGCCGGTCCCGCACCACCACGTGCGGCTGCTCCTCGGGCTGGGTCACTTCTTCTCGTCCTCGTCCACGATCTCGGCGTCCACGACGTCGTCGGCCTTGGCGTCACCGGCGCCCGGCGCGGAGGCGCCGTCACCGGCCGTCGCGCCCGCGGTGGGGGCGTTGGCGTACATGGCCTGGCCGATCGCCTGCGACTCGGTGGCCAGCTTCTCCACCGCGGTGCGGACCTTCGCGATGTCCGTGCCCTTGAGGGCCTCGTTGGTCTCGTCGATCGCGGCCTTGACCTTGTCCTTGACCTCGGCCGGGATCTTGTCGTCGTTCTCCTTGACGACCTTCTCGGTCTGGTAGACCAGCGTCTCGGCCTGGTTGCGGACCTCGGCCTCGTCGCGGCGGCGCTTGTCCTCCTCGGCGTGCGCCTCGGCGTCCTTGATCATGCGGTCGATGTCGTCCTTCGGCAGCGCGGAGCCGCCGGTGATCGTCATCCGCTGCTCCTTGCCCGTGCCCATGTCCTTCGCGGACACGTGCACGATGCCGTTCGCGTCGATGTCGAAGGTGACCTCGATCTGCGGGACGCCGCGCGGGGCGGGCGGCAGGCCGGTCAGCTCGAACATGCCGAGCTTCTTGTTGTCCGCCGCGAAGTCGCGCTCGCCCTGGAAGACCTGGATCTGCACGGACGGCTGGTTGTCGTCGGCCGTGGTGAAGATCTCGGACCGCTTGGTCGGGATGGTCGTGTTGCGCTCGATGAGCTTGGTCATCACGCCGCCCTTGGTCTCGATGCCCAGGGACAGCGGGGTGACGTCGAGCAGCAGGACGTCCTTGACCTCGCCCTTGAGGACACCGGCCTGGAGGGCCGCGCCGACCGCGACGACCTCGTCCGGGTTCACGCCCTTGTTCGGCTCACGGCCGCCGGTCAGCTCCTTGACCAGCTCGGCCACGGCCGGCATGCGGGTGGAACCGCCGACCAGCACCACGTGGTCGATGTCGCCGACGGAGATGCCGGCGTCCTTGATCACGTTGTTGAACGGGGCGCGGGTGCGCTCCAGCAGGTCGTTGGTGATGCGCTGGAACTCGGCCCGGGACAGCGTCTCGTCCAGGAACAGCGGGTTCTTGTCCGCGTCGACCGTGATGTAGGGCAGGTTGATGGTGGCCTGCGACGAGCTGGACAGCTCGATCTTGGCCTTCTCGGCGGCCTCGCGGATCCGCTGGAGGGCCATCTTGTCCTTGGTCAGGTCGATGCCGTTGGACTGCTTGAAGCGCTCCACCAGCCAGTCGACGATGCGCTGGTCCCAGTCGTCACCGCCGAGGTGGTTGTCACCGGAGGTCGCGCGGACCTCGACCACGCCGTCGCCCAGCTCCAGCAGGGAGACGTCGAAGGTGCCGCCACCGAGGTCGAAGACCAGGATGGTCTGCTCCTTCTCGCCCTTGTCCAGGCCGTAGGCCAGGGCGGCGGAGGTCGGCTCGTTGACGATGCGCAGCACGTTGAGGCCCGCGATCTGGCCGGCTTCCTTGGTGGCCTGGCGCTGGGCGTCCTCGAAGTAGGCGGGCACGGTGATCACGGCGTCGGTGATCTCCTCGCCCAGGTACGCCTCGGCGTCGCGCTTGAGCTTCATCAGCACGCGCGCGCTGATCTCCTGCGGCGTGTACTGCTTGCCGTCGATCTCGGTCGTCCAGTTCGTGCCGATGTGCCGCTTGACCGACCGGATGGTCCGGTCGACGTTGGTCACCGCCTGGTTCTTGGCGGGCTGACCGGTGAGCACCTCGCCGTTCTTGGCGAACGCCACGATGGACGGGGTCGTGCGCGAACCCTCGGAGTTGGCGATCACCGTCGGCTCGCCACCCTCGAGAACCGCGACGACGGAGTTGGTCGTCCCCAGGTCGATGCCGACCGCTCGCGCCATTTGGATTCCTCCTGGTAGTGCGTCTGTGAGAGCCCCGCGTTGAGCGGCGTGCGCTCAAGTTTGCCAGGATCTGCGGACTTGAGTCCACTGGGCTCAATTTCTCTGCCTGTCCAACGGGCGGGGGCCTTCGGGTGTTCCCGAGCGGACGTGATCCGGGACACTCTCGGCATGGACTCACCCGCCGACATGATGTCCGCCATCGCCGCGTCCATGAAGGAGCGCACCGGCCGCACGCTGGACGAATGGGTCGACCTGGTGGCCGCGTCCGGCCTCGACCCGCTGGACCAGAAGGCCGTGCGGGCGTGGCTGCGCGACACCCACGGCGTCAAGCAGAACTCGCAGTGGACCATCGCCGACGCCGCCGCGCGCGCCGCCGGGTGGGTCGAGCCGACCACCGCGGAGTACGTCGACTCCCAGTACACCGGTCGCAAGGCGTCCCTGCGACCCGTGTACGACCGGGTCGAGGTCCTCGCGCTGGGCCTGGGCGAGGACGTCCGCGTGGAGGGCCGGTCGACCTACGTCCCGTTCGTGCGCGGCCGGCAGTTCGCGGCCGTCCAGGCGCTGACCACCCACGTGGTCCTCGGCCTGCGGTTCACAGACGCCCCGGCGAGCGACCGCCTCACGCCAGGCGGTCCCGGCCAGTCGACGCACAAGCTGTCTCTGGCCGGGACCGACGAGGTGGACGGCGAGGTGGAGGCCCTGTTGCGGGCCGCGTACGAGCAGAACGCCTAGAGCGCGGGCTCCACGCTCACGTCCCCGCTACCGGACTTCACCAGCACGGCGATCTGCGCGGCCGGGTCGGTGGCCACCCCCACGGTCCGGTCGCCGCTGCCGGTCTCGGCCTCCACCCGGTAGGTCCCCTTCGGCAACCGGACCTGCACGTCACCGGACCCGGACTCGGCCCGCACCGGCTGCACGGCCGCCATGCCGACCTCGACGTCCCCGGAGCTGTTCACGATCGCCACCTCGCCGCGCATGTCGGACACCTTGGCCCGACCGGACCCCACTTCACCCTTGAACGACCCGCCGATGTTGGAGGCGTCCACGTCCCCGGACCCGTTCAGGACCTTCACCGCGCCGGAGACGTCCCGGACGTGCACGTCGCCGGACCCGACTTCGATGTCCACACTGGCGACCCGCTCGAAGGTGACGTCGCCGGACCCGTTGTTGCCGACGACCTTCACGTCCTTGCCGGGCACGGTGACCTCGTAGTCCACCGAGCAGTTCCGACCGCAGTCGTCCAGCACGAGGGTGTCCCCCTCCACGCGGTAGGTCATGGACGGCTTGTCGGAGTTGCGCGCGTACTCGACGTTCCGCTTGACCTCGACCGAGGTGGCCCCGTCACTACCGCGCACGGTGACCCGCCCGGAGCCGTTCTGCACGCGGACGGCGACCACCTTCTCGGTCACGCTGCCCTGGTCGGAGAACCTCTCCTGCACCAACCGCACGCACCCGGCCAGCACCCCCACCAGCGCAACGACCCCGACCACCGCCCACACGACCCGCTTGACCACCACTGCCCCCCTCGGACTACGACCACGTTCGACACGACAAACGTAAGCGCCGCCCACCCCCGCCGACACCAGGAGGACCCCCGACCCGCGGTAGGGCTGTCCCCACCCCCCGGCCGGGCGGAACGCGCCCGGCTTTCGGGTTTCGGCTTTCCACGAAAACGCCGGGAACAATCGGGAGGCATCCGGCGGAAAGGTGCGCGGAGCGTCCTCCACCGGCACTGTCACCGCTGCTCAGCGCCCTGATCACGACCGTTGGCGACATTCGGCCGAACAGCGTGGGCCGATCGGCCGCCGACCGCGCCGAATTGCGCGGCGAAGCCGTGGACCGCGGCCAGTGTGGAAAAATGCGCTGGTGGCGGACGAGCGCGAGGACGTCGACGAACCGCTCGCCGGCTTGGACGGCCGCGAACGGCAGCAGGTGGCAGCGGCCCTGTGGCGGGCTTGGCGGGTCGACCGGCGCTCCGGGGTGCTGACCGGGCTGTCCGGCATCGGCAAGTCCCAGGGCGTGGTGGGGCCGCTGCGCAAGCGCGCCGACGTCCTCGGCATCCAGACGCTGTCGATCGAGGTGCCGCCGCGCCGCGTCGACGAGGGGACGCGCGTCGACCTGGAAGCCGAACTGCTCGAGCGCCTGCGCACCGAGATGGAGCACGTGGGCATCGACGTCGCCGAGGACGTGCAGCGGCGGCGGGGGCTGTTCATCACGCTGTC
Organism: Saccharothrix sp. CCNWYY140; assembly: GCF_037401995.1. Classification (NCBI taxonomy): domain Bacteria; kingdom Bacillati; phylum Actinomycetota; class Actinomycetes; order Pseudonocardiales; family Pseudonocardiaceae; genus Saccharothrix; species Saccharothrix sp. CCNWYY140. Next base: position 97,536 of record NZ_JBBEGC010000008.1, on the reverse strand, counting down.
GACGTTGCTGCGCCGTGGCGCGCTGGTCGTCATCGACGAGTTCCAGCGGCTGTTGGGCGCCGACGGGCGGCCGGAGCAGCCGTTCGCGGACGAGCTGGCCAAGCTCGTCGACCGGCCCGGCCGCGGCGGGCTGTGGCTGGTGTCCAACCGGACGGTCGACCCGGTGTGGACCGAGCCGTTCCACGTCGCCACCCTGCCCAGGCCGGGAGTGGCCGACGCCGTCCGGATCGTGCTCGACGGCATGCCGTCCGGGGTGGACCCCGAGCAGCTGTTCCCGGTCGAGCTGCGGGAGCGGACCGTGGAGCGCCTCGGCGCGAACCCCCGCGTGCTGCGGCTGCTGGGGTCCCTGCTGGGCGTGCACGAGCTGGCGCAGCTGCTCGGCCCCGACCTCGACCCCGACGCCGGTCCCGCCGAGCCGGACCTGGTCGAGGCCATCGAGCGCGCCCTCGTCGCGAAGGCCACGGAGGGGCTGCCCGACGACGGCGCCCGGCGCGCGCTGGAGGACCTGTCCGTCCTGGACGACGGGGCCGACGCCGACCTGCGCGAGGCCATGATCGGGCGGTACGGCGACGCCCAGGAGCTGACCCGCGAGCTGCTGGGCCGGTACCTGCTGGAGGGCCGCGCGTCCTCGTGCAAGGTGCACCCGGTGGTCCGCGAGCTGGACCTGTTCCGCCGGCACGGCCGGGAGACCGAGTGGCGCGACGCCCACCGGCGGGCCGGCGAGTGGTACGCGCGACCGTTGCGCGCCAAGGACCTCTCGCGGACCAGCGAGTCCCGCCTGGGCACCGCGCTGGAACGCGCCCAGCGGCACCTGCGCAAAGCGGCGGCCGACGACGTCCTCGCCGAGGTGCACGAGCAGCTCGCGCGCTACCTGGGCCAGTACTCCGACGAGCGCGCGCAACGGCTCCTGGAGGCCGAGCGGGACGGCCGGATCACCCTGCTGACCGCCTACCTGAGCGAGGTCGACGACCCCGGTCTGAGCTACCACCTGGCCTCGCTGCTGCGCGGCCGGGGCCGGCCCGGCGACCTGCCGCGCGCGCTCGCGCAGGCCGAGCGGGCGACCCGGGGCAAGACGACGAGCTACCCGTGGATCCTGTGGGTGCAGCTGGTGCGGCAGGTCGAGGGCTTGCAGGCCGCCGTCCAGGCGGGGCGCGAGGCGGCCCGGCACGTCCGCCACTACCTGTACCGCGTCTACACGGCCGTCGGCGCGGCGCTGGCCGCCGACGGGCGCCCGGCGGAAGCCGTCGCCGAACTGCGCAAGGGCTGCCGTGCGGTGCCCCGGCACGACCGCTACCGGCTGGCCCAGCACGCCCTGTTCTACGCGGCGGGCGAGAGCGACCCGGCGCTGCTGGAGGAGGTGTGCGAGTGGCTGCGCGGGCTGGACGGGCTCGGCCCGCAGGCCATCCTCGGCGACATCCTGCTGCTCCAGCACCGGGGCCGGTGGCGGGAGAGCGCGGAACGGGCGCACGGCGCGGTCGCCGCGGACTCGAAGCCCTTGGTGCACTTCCACGTCGCCGAGGCCGTCGGGTGGCTCGCGGAGGGTGAGCCGGACAAGGCGCGAGCGGCGTTGCGGGGCGCGCGGGACACCTCGAACCGCCGCATGCCCCGCGAGGGCAAGACCTGGCTGGCCGCGCTGGTCGAGCTGTCCGACGGGAACGCGGTCCAGGCGTCGCGGAAGCTCGGCGAGTACCTCGACACCGACGACGTCCCGACGAAGCCGCGGGAGATCAAGTCCCGGCTGCTGCACCTCTGGGACCACCACATCGCGACGGAGGGCGAGTTCAACCCGTCGTTCCACATCCCGGTGCTGCCGCCCGCGATCACCGGGCAGCCGGGCAACGTCCACCGCCCCCAGTACGGCGGCCCGGTGCTGCCGCAACACCGCACGGAGGAACCCGTGACCACCGAGCCCGCCGCCGACGGCAGGCCGACCGTGCTCGCCGTCGCGACCGAGTGGTCCTCCGCGCACGGCGGCCTGAGCACGTTCAACCGGCGGCTGTGCGTGGCGTTGGCGACGGCCGGGGCACGGGTCTTCTGCACCGCCCCGCACGCCACCGAACAGGAGATCGCCGCGGCGGCCGAGCTGGGCGTGACGCTGGTCAAGCCCGCCCGCGGGCGCGGCGGCTCCGCGCTGGAGGTCATCGGACGCCGTCCCGAGCTGCCGCCGGGCGTCGTGCCCGACCTCGTGATCGGCCACGGCCGGATCACCGGGCGCGCGGCGGACGGACTGCTGGACGACTTCCCCGAAGCGCGCCGGCTGCACTTCATCCACATGGCGCCGGACGAGATCGAGTGGTTCAAGACCGGCCGCGACGACGACACGGGTGTGCTCGCCGAGACCCGCCACCAGGAGGAGCTGGACCTCGGGCGGGACGCCCACCGCGTGGTCGCCGTCGGACCGCGGCTGCACGGGCGCTACGTGCGCGACTTCTCCCCGGCCGGCACGAAGGTGCTGCGGATGGACCCCGGCTTCGACGACGCGGAGCACGCGGTCCGGGAGCCACCGCCGGGCACGCCGTGGTCGGTGCTGGTGTTCGGGCGGGCCGAGGACGCCGAGCTCAAGGGCCTCGACATCGCGGCCCGCGCGGTGGCCGGCGCCATCCGACGGCGGGCGCAGAACGCGGCACGGCTGGAGCTGAAGGTGCGCGGCGCGCCGGCGAACACGTCCGAGCAGCTCCGCGACCGGCTGGTGGCCTGGTCGGACCCCTCGCTGCGACCGGTGGTGCGGACCTACTCGACCGACGCGGCGAAGCTCGCGGACGACCTGCACACCGCGAGCCTGGTGCTGATGCCCTCGCGGGCGGAGGGTTTCGGGCTGGTCGGGCTGGAGGCGATCGTGGCCGGGACGCCCGTGCTGGTGAGCGGCGAGAGCGGGTTGGGCGAGCTGCTGGTCGAGCTGCTCCCGGAGGACGCCGAGCGGTTCGTGGTGCCGGTGACCGGCGCTGTCGACGTGGACGCGGAGGCCTGGGAACGGGCCGTGTCGGCGGTGCTGCGCAACAGGCGGGCGGCGTTCGAGGACGCGGCGTGGCTGCGCCGCCGGCTGGCGGAGAAGCTGACTTGGGCGGGCGCCGCGAAGCAGCTGCTGGCCGACTGCGAGTAGGCGGTCGGCGGGAGCGCGGACCGCTTGGAGGGCCGCCAGGGACGGGGTCGGTCGGGCCGGTGCGCAGGCGACCGCGGTCGGGCTGGGCCGGTGGGCGTGGCGACCTCGGTCAGGTCGGGCCGCGTGGCGACTGCGGTTAGGCCAGTGACTCCACGACCGTGCGCAGGGCCGGCGCGCAGCGGGCCGGGTCGCCGAGGAAGCGTTCGGAGGCGATCACGTGGGACTCGGTCATCCGCTCCCACACCAGCCCCTGCACCGAGACGACGGTGATCACCAGCCGGAACGGCTTCACGTACCGGCCGATCCGGTTCTCCACCCCGCGCACCACCTCGCCGATCGGCAGGGCGCCCGGGGTCCGGTTCGCGTGCCGCCGGTCGTACTCGGCGGCGGCGTCCTGGAGGGCGAGCACGGCCGCGCGCAGGGCCGGGCGGACCGCCAGCGAGGGACCGGCCGGGTCGATGGGGGCGACGGACGGCACCTCGGTGCGGGCGTAGTCCAGGACGTCGGCCCACCAGCCGAGCCACTCCTCCGTCGCGCCCGCCCGGTCGACGCCCGGTGGCACGAAGACGGGGACCGACGGGTCCAGGCCGGGCAGCTCCGGGACGGTGTCGACCGACAGCGCCAGCGTGTCCCGCAGGAACAGAGCGGTGTTGACCGTCTGGTTCGTGCCGTGGGACACCTGCCACGACTCACGCCCGGCGAACCTCATGACACCAGTGTCCCGCGTGAAGGTCATCGTGGTGGCATCAGAAGGGACACGACCGGCTCCAACTGTTCCGCCGTTGGGGGGAAATCCGCGATCAGGCCTTGGATCAGCAGCCCGTCCAGCGCCGCGACGAACCCCAGGAACGCCGCGGGCTGCATGGTGCCGAACACCGACGACAGCAGGGTGATCCACCGCCGGGCCGCCGGCCGCAGCTCGGGCCGCCGGGCCGCGAACAGGTAGAGCTCGTACTCGGCGAGCGTCCGACCCCGGTGCGGCCCGACCGCGTCGGCCAGGAACCGGGCCACCGACGACGGTGTGGGGCTCACCGATCCGAAGGCCACCGCCATCTCGCTGGCCGACCACTTCAGGCAAGCGATCAGCAGGTCGTCCAACGTGGCGTAGTAGTACGCCGTGGACGACACCGGCACGTCCGCCTCCCGCGCCACCGACCGGTGCGACACCCCGGACACGCCCTCGCGCTCGATCACCCGCAGCGTCGCCGCGAGGATCGCCCGCCGCCGCCGGTCACCGCGCGCCCGGCGGCCGTCGGCCGGCACGCCCCGGCTCCGCCGCGCGTCGACCGGCGTGACCCGGCCGGCGTCAGCCACTGGCGCTGCCCACCTCGATGGCGACGACACCGGCCACCACCAGCACCAACCCGACGACGACGGTCGGGTTGAGCGGCTCCTTGAACAGCACGACCCCGATCGCCGCCACGGCCGCGATGCCGAACGCGCACCAGATCGCGTAGGCGATCCCGAGCGGCATGCCGAGCTTGAGCACGAACCCCAGCGACGCGAACGCCACCACGTACCCGACGACGACCGCCACCACCGGCAACGGACGGGTGAACCCGTCGCTGAGCTTGAGCGAGACGGTCGCGGTCACCTCGCCCACGATGGCCAGCGCGAGCAGCAGATACGCCACGGGATGCCCTCCGACTAGTGGAACGAACGTTCAACTAGTTTATGTGATCGGCCACGCTCGAGTGGTTACCGACCAGTAATCCGGCGTAGTCTGCCCAGCCAGGAGACTGACGAGAAAGGCCGCCACCACATGGGAGCCCTCCAGCTCACCCTCGGCGCCATCGGCGTCGCCGTCAGCGTGTACGCCTGGGGTCTGTTCGTCGCCGGTGTGGTCCGGATGATCAAGATCATCCGCCTGGGCCAGCCCGACTCGACGCGCAACGGGCCGTTCCTGCCCCGCCTGCGCACTCTCATCGTCGAGTTCGTCGCGCACACCCGGATGGCCAAGTTCCGCAAGGTCGCCCCCTGGCACTGGATGGTGATGTGGGGCTTCCTGATCGGCTCGGCAGTGCTGTTCGAGGCCTACGGCGAGGTGTTCTATCCCGGCTTCCACTGGCCGATCATCGGCACGTGGTCCGTCTGGGCGCTGCTGATCGAACTGCTCGGCCTCGGCACCGTCGTCGGTGGCGTGGCGCTGGCGGTCATCCGCCAGCTCAACCACCCGCGCCGCGCCGACCGCGTGTCCCGGTTCGCGGGCTCGAACTTCCGCGCCGCCTACTTCGTCGAGGCGGTCGTCATCATCGAGGGTCTGGGCATCCTCGGCGTGAAGGCGTTCAAGCAGGCCGCCGGCCTGGAGGACCCGCCGCTGTGGTCGTCCTTCGTCACCGGTCCGCTGAGCACCGTCCTGCCGTCGAGCCCCAACTGGATCTCGATCATGGCGTTCATCAAGCTGGCGTCGGCGATCGTGTGGCTCATCGTCGTGGCGAAGAACCTCACGATGGGTGTCGCGTGGCACCGGTTCAGCGCGTTCTTCAACATCTACTTCAAGCGCGAGGACGACGGCGGCGTCGCCCTGGGCGCGCTCAAGCCGATGATGAGCGGCGGCCAAGTCCTCGACCTGGAGGAAGCCGACCCCGACAAGGACACCTTCGGAGTCGGCAAGGTCGAGGACTTCACCTGGAAGGGCTGGCTGGACTTCAGCACCTGCACCGAGTGCGGTCGCTGCCAGTCCCAGTGCCCCGCGTGGAACACCGGCAAGCCGCTGTCCCCGAAGCTGGTCATCACCCAGCTGCGCGACCACGCCTACGCCAAGGCCCCCTACCTGCTGGCCGGCGGCCGGCGGGACATGGCCGGCGACGAGGTCGGCATCACCGAGGACAAGTACGAGGACTACAAGAAGCGGTTGGAGTCCATCGACGTCCTGGCCCTGGCCGAGGCGGACCGCCCGCTGGTCGGCGGTGCGGACGAGCTGGGCGTCATCGACCCCGAGGTGCTGTGGTCCTGCACCACGTGCGGCGCGTGCGTCGAGCAGTGCCCGGTGGACATCGAGCACGTCGACCACATCGTCGACATGCGCCGCTACCAGGTGCTGATCGAGTCGAACTTCCCGTCCGAGCTGGGCGGCATGTTCAAGAACCTGGAGAACAAGGGCAACCCGTGGGGCCAGAACGCCAAGGACCGCCTGGCGTGGACCGAGGGCCTGGACTTCGAGGTGCCCGTGTTCGAGGGCGAGCTGGGCGACACCGAGTACCTGTTCTGGGTCGGCTGCGCGGGTGCGTTCGAGGACCGGGCCAAGAAGACCACCCGGGCGGTGGCCGAGCTCCTGCACACCGCGGGCGTGAAGTACACGGTCCTCGGGCCGGAGGAGACCTGCACCGGCGACCCGGCGCGGCGCGCGGGCAACGAGTTCCTGTTCCAGATGCTGGCGCAGCAGAACGTCGAGGTCCTCAACACGGTGTTCGAGGGGCGTGAGCCCGGCAAGCGCAAGATCGTCGTGACCTGCGCGCACTGCTTCAACACGCTGGCCAACGAGTACCCGCAGGTCGGCGGCCAGTACGAGGTCGTGCACCACACCCAGCTGCTCAACCGCCTGGTGCGCGAGCGGCGGCTGGTGCCGGTGGCCGAGGTCGCGGAGGACGTCACCTACCACGACCCGTGCTACCTCGGCCGGCACAACAAGGTCTACGAGGCCCCGCGCGAACTGGTCGGGGCGTCGGGCGCGACCCTGCGCGAAATGCCGCGGCACGAGGAACGCTCGATGTGCTGCGGCGCCGGCGGCGCGCGGATGTGGATGGAAGAGCGCATCGGCAAGCGCATCAACATCGACCGCGTGGACGAGGCCCTCGGCACGGCCCCGTCGAAGATCGCGACCGGCTGCCCGTTCTGCCGCGTGATGCTGACCGACGGCGTCACGGCCCGCCAGAACGAGGGCATCGCCGGCGGTCACGTCGAGGTCGTGGACGTGGCCCAACTCCTGCTCACGGCCGTGCGCCGGGGCCAGGAACTGGAACGCCCGGACGTGCCCACCGACGAGGTCGGCTCCGGCACTCCGCTGACCGAAGAGGACAAGGCCGGCACCCAGCACTGAGCCCGCTGTACGCGAGAAGGCCCCGGTCCACTGTGGACCGGGGCCTTTCGCGTGTCTCAGTCGTCGCTGCGGACGCGGTCCCAGACGATGTTCAGGATCCAGCTGGTCAGGGCCACGATGATCGCGCCCCAGAACGCGGGCCAGAAGCCGGTCACCGTGAAGGGCAGGCCCAGTTCGCCCGCCAGCCAGCCGGTGAGCCAGAACAGCAGGCCGTTGACCACCAGGCCGATCAGGCCGAGCGTCACGATGTAGAAGACGCAGCCGAAGAACTTGACCAGCGGCTTCACCACGGCGTTCACCAGACCGATCAGCAGCGCGACGCCGATCAGCGTGCCGATCTTCGCGGGGGTCGAGCCCTCGCCCAGGTCGATGCCCGGGATGACCGTGGAGAACCAGACCGCGATCGCGGTCACCAGCACCTGCACCAGAATGCCCATGCCGCGGAAGGCTAGCCGCCGGTGTGCTCCGAACGGGGCAGGCGCGGCCTGCGGATCGGGGCATCCGGTCCTACCTTCGGTCCCATGACCACCACGCCCGACCCGGCTGAGGCCGCCACTGAGCCGGTGAAGAGCGAGAGCACGCTCACCGTGCTGCTCGCCCTGGCGATGAACTTCGCCATCGCGGTGATGAAGGCGATCGCGGGCGTGATCACCGGGTCGGCCGCGATGCTGGCCGAGGCCGGGCACTCGGTCGCGGACACGTTCACCGAGGGCCTGCTGCTCACCGCGCTGCGCCGGTCCGAGCGGCCGGCGGACCGGCGGCACCCGTTCGGGTACGGCAAGGACCGGTACTTCTGGTCGCTGCTGGCCGCCGTGTCGATCTTCGTGTCCGGCGCGGTGTTCGCGTTCTACGAGGGGTTCAGCACGGTGTTCGGCGAGCCGGTCGAGCAGACCAGCCCCGGCGTCGGGTACGTGGTGCTGGCGATCGCGTTCGCGCTGGAGTCGGTGTCGTGGACGCAGGCCGTGCGGCAGGTGCGGCGGGAGGCGCGGACCGAGGGCCGGTCGGCGCTCGCGTTCCTGCGCGTGTCCGACGACCCGACCGTGAAGACCGTGTTCATGGAGGACTCGGCCGCGCTGACCGGTCTGCTCTTGGCGTTCGCGGGCCTGGGCCTGCACCACCTGACCGGGTCGTCGGTGTGGGACGGCGTGGCGTCGCTGCTGATCGGCCTGCTGCTCGCGGTCGCGGCGTTCGTGCTGGCGAGCACGAACCGGGGATTGCTGATCGGTCGCCAGGCCGACCCGAAGCTGGTGCGGGCGGTGTGGGCGTACCTGCGGGACGTGCCGGAGGTCGAGCAGGTCGTGGACCTGCTGACAATGGCCGTCGGCACCGACCGCGTCCTGCTGTGCGCACGCCTCGACTTCGACGACGCCCTCGGCGCCGCCGATCTGGAACGCGCGTGCGTGCGCATCGACGCCGACCTGCGCGCCCGATGGCCCGACCTCGACGAGGTCTTCCTGGAGCCCGTGCCGCGCACCGACCCGGAACTGCGCTCCCGCGTCCTGGCCCGATACGGCAACCTGCTCTAGCCCCGCTCTAGCGGCGGGTGTCCGTGCGGTGGAAGTTCAGGTAGGCCCGCGACGGCGTCGGCCCGCGCTGCCCCTGGTACCGGCTGCCGGCCTGCGCCGACCCGTACGGGTGCTGGGCGGCGCTGGTCAGGCGGAACAGGCACAGCTGCCCGATCTTCATGCCCGGCCACAGCGTGATCGGCAGGTTGGCGACGTTCGACAGCTCCAGCGTGATGTGTCCGGAGAACCCGGGGTCGATGAACCCGGCGGTCGAGTGCGTCAACAGGCCGAGACGTCCCAGCGAGGACTTCCCCTCCAACCTCCCCGCGAGGTCGTCGGGCAGGGTGACCAGCTCGAACGTCGAGCCGAGCACGAACTCCCCGGGGTGCAGCACGAACGGCTCGTCGTCCTGCGCCTCGACGACGGAGGTCAGGTCGTCCTGCTGGACCGCCGGGTCGATGTGGGTGTACCGGGTGTTGTTGAACACCCGGAAGAACCGGTCGAGACGAACGTCGATGCTGGACGGCTGCACCATGACGTCGTCGAACGGCTCCAGCACCAGGCGGCCCGAGTCGACCTCTTTGCGCAAGTCTCGGTCACTCAACAACACGGGGGACAGCCTATGTGTATGATCGGTGCCGCAGCACGCGGGTGTAGTTCATTGGTAGAACGACAGCTTCCCAAGCTGTAGAGGCGGGTTCGATTCCCGTCACCCGCTCGGACGCCGAAGGCCCAGGTCAAGCCCGGTTCACCGGTCTGATCTGGGCCTTCGGCGTGATCGGGTCTGAGCGTCACCGTGCTGTCCACGTGCGGTCAGCCGACCGGAACGGGCACCGCAGCGCCGCCCTCCTCGTCATCGTTACCTCCGCCACGTTCGCGCTCCACCAGCTCGCTAAGCGCGTTGGCGATCTCCCGCGACGCCTCCGTGGTGGCGTGCTGGTAGATCAGCGCCGCCCTCGGGCTGTCGTGCCCCATCCGCGCCATCAGGTCCTTGGTGCTGGCCTTCGTGCGCGCGGCGAGGGTGTTGCCCGTGTGCCGCAGGTCGTGGAAGTGCAGATGAGGCACTCCGATGTCCGCGACCGCCTTCTTCCACCCCGTGCGCGGGTTGAAGTCGCCACGACGAAGCGGGTTGCCCTTCTGGCCGACGAACACCCAGGCGTCCGGGGCCGGGCCGGTGAACTCGTCCAGGTGCGCCAGGAGGTCAGCCCGGATCGCCTCCGGGATCGCCACCGACCGCAGGCCAGCCCGCGACTTGGGCGGCCCGTACACCAGGCCGCGACCGGGCAGCTCCACGAACGCCCCGGCGACCCGCACCGAGCTGGCGTCGGGCGCGATGTCCACCCGCCGCAGCGCCGTGATCTCGCCCCACCGGAGCGTGGCGAAGGCCGCCAGGAGCACGAACGCCCGGTAGCGGCGGTCAGCCATCCGCGAGGCCAGGTCGAACACCTGGGCAACGGTCAGCACTGGCCGTTCGTCCGGGTTCTCGGAACCCGCTCCGCGCACTTGGCACGGGTTGCGCGGGATGATCCGGTCCTCGTTGGTCGCTGTCATGAGTACGGCCCGCAGCAGCCGGTACGCCTTCGCGGTCACGGTCTCCGACACGCCCGACCGCAGGAGGTCCGCCCGCCAGCGCCGGACCATCGGGGTGTCGAGCTGGCCGAGCTGGACGCCGCCGAGGTGGGGCGTCACGTACTTCTCCAGCAGCCAGCCGTACAGGTGAACCGTCCGGGGACGAAGGCCGGGCCGCTCATCCACCCAGCTCTCCGCATACTCCTGCAAGGTCACCTTGGCGCGGTCCGGGTCCAGCCACTCGCGCCGCATGATCGCGCTCTCGACCTCGACCAACCAGCGCTCTGCCTCACGCTCGGTGGCGAAGGTGTTCGGCGCGTTGTGCCGCTGGCCGTCCGGCCCCAGGTAGCTCGCCTGGAAGCGGCCCGAGGGCAGCTTGCGGATCCAGCCGAACCGCCGGCGTCCCTTCCGCCCCATTAGCCGGCCCTCCTCAGGTCGCGCCGCACGGAGGCAGCGGTGATCGGCTCGACCTTCCCGGCCTGCACGAACGCCTCCAGGTCGGCCCGCTTGAACCGCACGTACCGGCCGACCTTGTAGAAGGTCACGCGGCGGTCCGCGATCAGCCGCCGGACGAACCGGACGGAGGTGTTCAGGTACGCCGCCGCTTCGGACACCGAGTAGTGCTCAGTCGTCACGGACTTCATGCCGCACCTCCGTCAGCGCCGATGCGTCGGGCGAGCTTGCGGGTTGCGATGGCGTGGGCCAACTCGCGTTGGGCGTCGGTGCGGTAGCCGACGCCGGTCATGGCCCAGTCGTTGACGATCACCACGTCGTCGGTGTCGGTGATGCCGAGCCGGTCGAGGTGTTCGGCGAGCCGGTGTGCGGCGCGGGCGGCACGCAGGCTGGTGAAGGTGGTCGAGTAGTAGCGGGACTTGGTCAGGAAGTGGCCCCGGAAGCCGAGCATGTGCGCCCAGCGCCGCAGGTTCAGCGCCTCGAACTCGACCAGGCCGCCCAGCCACCAGGCGGTGGCGATCATGATGCGGTGGTGTTCGGAGACGTCCAGGTCCGCGATTGCCTCTTCCCGCTTGATGCGCGAGTCCACTCCGGAGGTAGCCCCGGTGCCCTTGGTGGCGTACTTGGCGATGTACCCCGCGACCCGCCGGTCGTGCAGCACCGCCTGAGGGTCGTCCGGGGTGTGCGCGGCGATGGGCTCTGCGTCCACCTGGTCGCCCCAGCCGAGCGTCCGCGCCCCGAGCTCCGGGGTGTCCTTGGTGGTGACCGTGACCGAGGCAGCCGCGGAACGCACCACCGCGCACAGCAGGTCCGCCGTCACCGCGACCGGCGCCGGTGTGCCGGGACCGCCGGGACCGTCCACCCGGATCACGGCGTGGAAGTGGACCAGGCCGCGCCGCTGGTACTCGGCGACCTTGGCGTAGGACACCCGCACGTGCTCCCGCAGCTCACCGGCCGGGATGCCGAGCACCGCCGCGAGCTGGCGGGCCACGGTGATGGTGAACCGCCGCCACAACTCCGTGGAGTGCGCCTGCCACAGCACCGCCCCGACGTAGTCGTACGACGCCGGGTCCAACGCCGTCCCAAGTCGGGTGTCCGCGTCGTGGTGGAACTCCCCGCACGCGCACCGCCGGGCCTTCCCCGACCGGGTACGCGGCTGGTTGTGCACCGGCCCGAACGACGGGGCCGTGAGCGTGGCGAACACCCGCACCTGCTCCGTCACGGTCTCCGGGACGCCCTTGCCACCGGTCAACCCCGCCCGGACGAGGTGGAAGGTGTCCGAGGCGTACCGCGCCGAGCACGGCTCGCACACCGCCTCACGCCGGTTGCCGCAGGGCACCAACATGGTTCCCTCGAACCCGTCCACCACGGTCCCGGTCGAGCCGGTCTCCATCCGGGTGGAGCCGACCAGCCGCACCGGCCGGGCGCAACCGCCCACCGACTCGACACGGTCCCGCCACGACCGATACCCGTTGGAGCGCAGGAAGTTCGTCAGCCGCTCGTCCTCAGTGGACAAGCGCGACACAAGTGCGGCCGGGGTCATCGGGAACTCCGGGACAGCGACGCACAGGAGCACACGAACGTGGCCCCCACGGTGCCGGTCATCGACCCGTCGGTGTCGATCTGCTCGCACGTTCCCCAACAGTCCGGGCACAGCCCCGCCGGACCGTCCCCCGACCGGGGCGCACGCAGCGGCCGGTCCACCGTCAACGGCAACGAGTAGTAGCCCGTGCCCACGAACTTCTCCGCCGCCTCCTGGCGCACCAGGTTGTTCCAGGCGTGCTCGGACAGGCCCAACTCGTCCTCGACCACCAGCGACACGCAGTAGGGCAGGTCGTCGAACCGCGACCACCAGTACGCCCTGCCCGTGATCGGGTTCGTGTCGCTGAACCGGAACCGCAGACACCCGACATCATGGGCAACACGCCCACCACCCAGGACAGCGGTCATCGGGCCACCGCCAGCGACTCGACCGCCGCACGCGGAGCCGGGATCTCGTGCTCGACGCAGGCCACCGTCAGCCGGTCCGTCAGCAGCTTGAACAGGGCGAGCGATGCCAACGTCACCTCGCCCTGACGGTTCGCCGAACCCCACAGCTCGCGCTCAACCTGCCGGTACCGGGCCGCGTCAATGCGGTTCGCCAGCACGGCCGCGTTGTTCTCCCGGTCCCGCCGACCCAACTCGCGCAGCCGCTCCACCCCAGCGTTCTCGACGCCTTCCACCAGGGCCACCAACGCCGTCTCACCGCACGACGGGATCGGGAGCTTGCGGCCCGAAGCGTGCAGCGCCGCGCGGATCACCCCGCTGTTCAGCAAGTGCTGCGACCCGTCCGCCAGCCGCACCATCACCGCCGCGTAGAACGCTTCCAACGCCGACCGCGTCCCCACCTCACACGCACACCCGGGCACCACAGGCGACCCGATCACCCTGCACGTATCCGGCACCGCCCGCTCCTGCGCGAACGTCACCTCTACAACCTGACCAGCCAAAACAGCCGACATGTCCAGCCCCTCACGAAGGACGACACGGCTGGTCCCGATCCACTACGCGCTGTACGCTCAGTTGAGCGCTTGCCGTCCAGGTTTGCGCGTAGGTCTCACGGGTAGCCGCCCGTCGAGCCCGTGGCCCGGTTCGGGGTAGCCGCCCCGTCCGGGCCGTTTTGTTGGTGGCCAGCCACCAACTGACACCTATCATAATAGGTATGACAGCTAAGCTGTCGCAGTAGGCCGAACGGGTGAAGCTAAGCTACTTGGTATGACAGGCTGCACCTAAGAGGAGGCCAACCAGGTGACCCGCTGGACCGGCACCCCGGCGTACGCGCAGATCGCAAACGACTACCGCAGCAAGATCATTGACGGCACGCTCGCGGCCGGGACGAAGCTGCCCTCGGAGTCGGAGCTGATGAGCGAGTACGGCGTGTCGAGAATCGTTGCTCGACAAGCGATCGGCGTGCTGCGCAGCGAAGGCTTGGTCATCAGCCACTCGGGCAAGGGCAGCTTCGTTCGTCCACGTCAGCAGATCGAGCGACTGGCCCGCGACCGCTACCGCAGGCGCAAGCAGACCGGAGAGTTCGCCGACGACGCCAAGCGCGCGGGTGCGACCGCCGACATCGAAGCCAGCTCACGCCTGACCCAAGTGTCCGAGAGCATCGCCGCGAGGCTCAAGATCGAGCCGGACGACCCGGTCATGGAGACCTCCTACCGGTTCCTCGCCAACGGGCGTCCGATCCAGGTCTCCACCTCTTACGAGCCAGCGGCCTTGACGATGGGCACGCCGATCGAGCGCCCCGAGGAAGGCCCCTTCGCCGGACTCGGCGTGATCGGACGCATGGACAGGATCGGCGTTCGCGTCACGGAGGCCACCGAGTCCGTGACAACCCGAGCGCCTTTGCCCTGGGAGGTCGAGGCCCTTGCGATCCCACCAGGCGTCCACGTCCTCAGCATCGAGCGAACGTTCCTCGCCGACGACCGCCCGGTGGAGACTTGCGACATCGTCGTGCCTGGCGACCGCTACGGCCTGACCTACCGCATCCCCGTTGTGGACGAGTGATCATCTCGCCGCCAACAGGCGATTCACTTTGGTGAGGACTTTCTCTACTGGTTCAAGGCGGCCCCTGGCGGGGCCGCTCGGCCGCACTGTGCCGTCCCCGCTCGCCAGGTCCTTTATCGGCCCCGCCCCTGTGTCGCTCGGGCAAGCGGGCGGGGCCCCGGCTCCGCCACCCCACCCGCGCCCGGCGACGGGAGGTAGGGCCGGGACCGGGCGAGCGGGACAGCGGCCGACCGACCCCACCAGCCACCGCAATGGGAAGAAAGATCAAAGAAGCGCTCGCCGCGCGGCAGACCAACAGGATGACCAAGAGCAGCGGTCCACTCCCGACCCAGCGGGGACCGGGGTCCGTGTCATCCCGACGGCCTCCCGAAGGGCTATCACGCGAGCCGGGGGCCTGCGAGCCTGACACCGCACCCGCCGGTCAACCGGGCATGTCGCAGGCCCCCAACTCGCGTGATAGGGCTACGCCAGGCCGACGGGATGACACGAAGCCCCTCACTTTTCAAGCTCGCGGAACCCTCCAGCCCGTAACACCGTGACCTGCGATTCGACATCGTTCGTGAGGCCGTCAAGCCTCAAGTCCAAGATCACGGTTCCGTCCGGTGCGTAGATCACATCCTCAACCCGTCGAGCTCCGAGGTTCGTCCCCACTGTGTCGCCTGGAATGACAACCGCCTCCCCGATGCGGGGCACGTGCGGCATCCTGACGTTTACGGACTTGACGAAGCGCCTGGTCGTGCCACTTGCCGGATCATCGATGTTGAACCGTAGGGTCAGTTGCAGCTCCATCTGGTCAGGCTATTGGGTTCGTGCTGCTCGCGTGCTGTAAGCACTGGCCAACAGCGGTCAGCACCGGACACTCAGGACCGAACTCCTCCGCAGGTCACCGCTTCTACCAGGGTCGCAAGATCGGGTTCCCAAGCTGTAGAGGCGGGTTCGATTCCCGTCACCCGCTCGGACGCCGAAGGCCCAGGTCAAGCCCGGTTCACCGGTCTGATCTGGGCCTTCGGCGTGATCGGGTCCGAAGCCCACCGTGCAACTCGCGTGCATCCCAGCCCGCCGCGCCGTCGTCTTCATCACCCTCGCCCGGCCCCACCTCTCTGAACCGCTCGCACATGGCCCGCGCCGGCATCCGCACAGCCTCCGGCGATGTCCTCGGTCGCGCCGACGTGTGCCTGAAGACCCACGGGGTGCGACACGCGAGGCACCGAAGGCAGGGTGCAACGGCTAGCTGCCTGCGCGAATCCTGTCAGCGCGGACAACAAGGGGATGCGCTTCACCGGGCAGGCCGAGATCTTGCAGCATGCGGGCGAGGTTGTTCAGGCGGATCGCGACGGTCGGGTGGTCGGGACCGTACGCGGCTTCATCGATGGCCAGCGCACGCTCAGCCAACGGCCGCGCCTCACCCAGCAGGCCGAGATCTTGCAACACGAGGGCAAGGTTGCTCAGGCTGATGGCGACGTCCGGGTGGTCGGGGCCGTGCACGGCTTCGCCGATGGCCAGCGCGCGCTCGGCCAACGGCCGCGCCTCGCCTGACAGGCCGAGATCTTGCAGCACGAGGGCGAGGTTGTTCAGGCGGATCGCGACGGTCGGGTGGTCGGGACCGTACGCGGCTTCATCGATGGCCAGCGCACGCTCAGCCAACGGCCGCGCCTCACCCGGCAAGCCGAGATCTTGCAACACGAGGGCGAGATTGTTCAGGCTGATGGCGACGCTCGGGTGGTCGGGGCCGTACGCGGCTTCACCGATGGCCAGCGCACGCTCAGCCAACGGCCGCGCCTCACCCAGCAGGCCGAGATCTTGCAACACGAGGGCAAGGTTGCTCAGGCGGATCGCCACGTCCGGGTGGTCGGGACCGTAGGCAGCCTCATCGATGACCAGCGCACGCTCAGCCAACGGCCGCGCCTCACCCGGCAAGCCGAGACCTTTCAGCACGAGGGCGAGGTTGTTCAGGCTGATGGCGACGCTCGGGTGGTCGGGACCGTAGGCAGCCTCATCGATGACCAGCGCACGCTCAGCCAACGGCCGCGCCTCACCCGGCAAGC
>NZ_JBBEGC010000008.1:0-81176 GCF_037401995.1 Saccharothrix sp. CCNWYY140 | reverse complement strand
CGAGATCTTTCAGCATGAGGGCGAGGTTGCTCAGGCGGCCGGCGACGCTCGGGTGGTCGGGGCCGAACGCGGCTTCGCTGATGGCCAGCGCGCGCTCGGCCAACGGCCGCGCTTGGCCGGCCATGCCCGCGGTCTGAAGGTAGGTCCCGGTTCGGTCGAGCAGCCATGAGGCGGCATCGGGAACGAGGCCGGCCCTGTGGTGGTCCAGGGCGGCGAGTACGTGTGGCAGGAGTTCCCGCCACCGGGGCCACGCCCCCGGATCTTGATACTTCCCCGTGGGTAGGTGTGTGGCCAGGACAGTGATCGTCCAGGCCAACGGGTGGTGTTCGGTTTCGTCCTCGGGTGTGTGCGGGGTGGTGTGGCGGCGTGTTGCGAGTTGGACCAGGCGGTGGATGGTGATGGTGTTGTCGTCGCGTTTGAGCAGGGAGTAGTCGGTCAGGATGCCGACCACGTGACTGAGGGCGGCTGGGGTGGCCGCGTGGGTGCTCAGGGGTTCGGGTAAGTCGGTGTTGTTGGCGGTGAACAGGTCCAGGGGGATGGCCTCTGGTGCCAGGTGGGCGCAGATGGCCAGCAGTTGTGCCGCCTCGGGGTGTTGTTCGTCCAGGCGTTGGAGGCTGAGGGTCCACAGGGTGTGCAGGGACCGGTCCGCGCTGCGTCGGTGGGCGTCTTCGCCCTTGTCGGCCAGGCCGTCGGGGTCGGTGTGCAGCAGGTCGAGGTACTCGTGCGGCGGCATCCGGGTTTGGGTGAGGTAGGCGGCGGCTTGTTCCAACGCCAGTGGCAGGTCGCCCAGCAGGTCCGCCAGCCGGTCGGCCTGGTCCGGGTTGAGGGCGGGTGCGCGTGTGGCCAGCAGGGCGAGGGACTCGCGTCGCGCCATCGTGTCCAGGTCCAGTACCCCGCCCAGGGCGTCGAACCCGGCGCGTCGGGTTGTCACCAGCACTCGGCCCGTGGTGCTCGACGGTAGGAAGGGGTGCAGGTCGGCGACCGACTCGGCGTTGTCGAACACCAGCAGCCACCGTCGCACGCCGGACAGGTGCGCCACCACCACCCGGGCCGCCTCGGTGACGTCGTCGGGTAGTTCCAGCTTCAACGCACGCCCGAGCTCACGCAGTTGCTGAGGGATCAGCGCTGGGTTCTCCGCGGCGATCCACCACACCACGTTCCAGCCGTTGCCGTGGCGGTGGCAGAACTCCAACACCAACTGCGTCTTGCCGACCCCGCCCATCCCGCGCACCGCGTGCACCGCCACCCGCGAACGCGCCCGCACCAGCCGACGCAGCGCACGCAGATCCCGGTCACGACCGGTGAAGTGCGGATTGCGGCCCGGCACGTTCCACACCCGCCCACTCCCCACCAGGGCAGACCGCTCGGGAGTCTCACGCGACACGAACAGCTGGACGGCCACAGCCACCGCCACGAGCAGACCGAAGACCAGCCACACCCGTGCCTGATCCTTGAACCACGACGGGATCTCGTCAGACGCGTAGTTGGTGACCACACCAATCGCCGCACTCACCAGCACGACAACCACCGCGTTGATCTTCACCTGACGCGACGCCATGACGCCACTATCGACCGCCGCCCCCACCGCGCCAGCAGACACCCCCAGACCGGACCCGGATCGATACCGACAGCCTGAAGTAACCACGACTATTGCGGAAAACGGGCATTCGAAGGACGGCCAGAGGGCTGGGGTCAGTTGGTCGAGCGCCAGGCGGCGTCGTAGCGGCGTTGGCGCTCGCGGTCTGTTTCTGTGGCGCGGTCCTTGCGGTATGTGCTGGCTGAGGCGCGGGGGTAGCCGTACTTGGTCATGCGGTGGTCGGTGCTTTCGATTGCGTAGGACACCGCGAAGTACACGCCGACGACCAAGCCCAGGGAGCCGCAGGCGATGGCTAGGGGGAGTGGGGAGTTCAAGACCCACACCAGGCCTAGGGTGATCAGGACCGTGAGAGGCAGGACCTGGAGGAAGGCGCGGACCACGAACCAGGCCAGCCAAGTCGGCTTGGTGGCCTGGTGGAAGACCCACTCGCGGTGGCGGATGGGGAGACGGCCGCCTAGTAGGTACCAAGCGCGCAAGTAGACCGGCGGCCTCCGGCCCCCGTCTCCATTGTCCCACTGGGGTACGACATTCATGGGGTTCGCTCCGTCGCGGCGATGACGCGAGTTAGGGCTTTGTGCAGGACTTCCAGCTCTTCTAGCGTCATGCCCAGGCGTTCCACCACGGCCGGGGGGATCTTCAGGGCCTCTTCGCGTAGCGCGGCGCCGGTTTCCGTCAGGGTGACTGCCAGCTGGCGTTCGTCGGCGGTGTCTCGGGTGCGGTTGAGGTAGCCGATTGATTCCAACCGCTTGAGCAGCGGGGAGAGGGTGGCGGGCTCGAGGGAGAGCATCCTG
Source organism: Saccharothrix sp. CCNWYY140 (assembly GCF_037401995.1). Taxonomy (NCBI): domain Bacteria; kingdom Bacillati; phylum Actinomycetota; class Actinomycetes; order Pseudonocardiales; family Pseudonocardiaceae; genus Saccharothrix; species Saccharothrix sp. CCNWYY140. Next base: position 78,788 of record NZ_JBBEGC010000008.1, on the reverse strand, counting down.
GCCAGTGCCTTCACCGACAGGGGTGCCTTGCCCCACAGGGCCAGCATCACCAGGTACTGGGGGTGGGTGAGGTTCATCGGTTCCAGCAGTGGCCGGTAGAGGGCGACCACGTTCCTGGACGCGATGGACAGGGCGAAGCAGACCTGCCGTTCCAGGGCCAGCGGGTCGTCCTCGAAAGTTTGTGCACTAATCATTAGTACACACGCTACACGAGTTCGGCCCAACCCCCGCCCTCGGCCAGCACCGCCCGCACCTCCGCGAAGTGCTCGACCACGCCGGCCAGGTCGCTGTGCAGCAACGCCGCACGATCGGCGTCCACGGGCACGTGGTCGTCGCGCCACAACTCCAGCGGCAGGCTCAGCACGAACACCACCGAGTCGACCAAGCGCAGCACGGGGGCGTCACCCGGGAAGGACGACCGCAGCGACGCGCACTCCCACGCGATCTCCAGCAACCCGGCCACCGCCGCCGACGGCTTCCCGTCCCACGACTCGTCCGGCCACACGCGAGTGCTCAGCGCCAACCACAGCCGCCACCCGGCGTCCGACTCGACCTCGTCCCGCGGCTGCCACATGCCTCCACTGTGGGGGTGGCAAGCCGGACAAACCGCATGAGACTGCCCACAAGTGTGGTCCCGTCCCCCACGGACGAGGGACGGGACCACGGAACGTCACGCGCGAACGGCGTCCGGTTCGGCGTCGCTTTGCAGGGAGTCCACCAGCTCCGCCCGGTCAGCCGACGGTTCCGGCCGCAGGACCAACCCGACCACCAGGTACAGCACCAGCGACACCAGCAGCGGCCACGACACGATCACCGCCTGCGTCACGAACGCGACCTTGTTCTGCTGCAACACGTACAGCACCGCCCACGTCCCGAGCCCGCCCACGACGGACGACATCGCCGCCGTCGGCCCGACCCGCTTGAACCACGGCAGCAGCCCCAGCATCAACGGGATCGCGATGGGACCCATCGTCGCCGCCACCAACGCGATGACGACCTTGAGCACGAAACCCTTGGTGTCGGCCGTCAAAGCGATCGTCATCGACAGACCGATGAACGCGAACGTCGTGATCCGCGCCAGCTGCAACTGCGCCGCCTCGGACAACCTGGTCACGCCCTTCCACAGCCGCGGCAGCATGTCCCGGGTGATCACGGCCGAGATGACGTTCGCGTCCGACGACACCATCGCCATCGTGTGCGAGAAGAACCCGGCCAGCACCAACCCGACCATGCCCGCGGGCAGCATGGCCTTGCCCATCTCGACGTACGCCTGCTCCGCGTTGGCCTCCATGCCCGGCACGATCAGCGGCGCGGCCCACATCGGGAAGAACAGCACGAGCGGCCACACCAGCCACAGCACGGACGACAGCAGCGCCGACCGCTTGGCGGCGGCTCCGGACGGCGCGGCCATGTAGCGCTGCGCCAGGTTCCACATGCCGCCGTTGTACTCGAGGGTCTTGATCAGGAACAGCGCCATGAAGAACACCAGCGTGTACTGGCCCGCCAACGGCTCGGAGTGCGACGGCGGCAGCTGGTCCCAGATCTCCCACATGAACGAGATGCCGCCGAAGTGCCCGGCCACCGCGATGAACATCGCGATCCCCGCCAGGCCCTGGATGACGAACTGCCCGAAGTCGGTCAGCGCGTCGGCCCACAGCCCACCCAGGACCGAGTACACCATCGTGACCAGGCCGACGAGCGTGATGCCCAGCCACACCTCGACGCCCGCGAAACCGTTGAGCAGCAACGCGACCGCGACCCACTTGGCCGCGATGTCCACGACCTTCAGCGCCGCCCCGGCCCACGCCATGAGCTGCTGCGTCGGCACGTTGTACCGGCGGGCCAGGTACTCCAGCGGCGACTTGACGCCGTGCCGCGAGCGCAGCCGGTTCCACGCGCCGGCCCACAGGAACGCGCCGATGCCCACGCCGACGCCGATGGTCAGCGCCCACCAGATGTAGACGGTGAGCCCGAGCCGGTAGGCCTCGGCGGCGAAGGCCACGAACATGACGGCGCTGTAGCCGGACATGTGGTGCGAGATGCCGGACAGCCACCACGGCATCTTGCCGCCGGCGGTGAAGAAGTCCGCGATGTTCTTGATCCGCCCGCGTGACCAGTAGCCGATGCCGACCATCACGACGAAGTACCCACCTACGACCAGCCAGTCGAGGGTGCCCATCGAACCTCCCTGAACGTCCTCGGCGGGCGGCAGCGCGACAGAGCGGGCGGCGGTGGTGCGCGGCGTCCCACGTGCGGGTTGTGTGACGTACGTCTTACGGAGCCGTTGCGCTGTGCGGAAGCCCACAGCGGGGAACTGACTCACATTTGTGACCCTTGTTCACGTACGTGACCTGGTCATACGGACAGTTTTATTTCGCGAAACCCCGTCACGTCCCCGGCGCGAACGACTCCCATGTACATGCGCACCGGTGTCAACGGCCGTCCGCTCCCCCAGGCGGGCGCGGCTCGCCCTGCCCCGGGACCGGGCATCGCCCTGGTCGACCCCATCCCGCTGTTCCGCGAGGGCCTGTCGGCCGTCGTGCGCCGGACGCCGGGCCTGCGATGGCTCGGGTCCACCGGCCACCTGCACACGGCCGTGCGGCTCCAAGAGCAGCTGAGGCCCGACGTGCTGCTCGTCGACTCGGTGCTCGACCCGCAGGGCCACCTGGCGACCCTGCTCACCGGCAACGACCCGCAACTGGTGGTGATCTCGTTGGTCCGCGAGCCGCACCGGACCGCCAAGTTCGTCCGGGGCGCGCTGGCGGCGGGCGTGCGCGGGCTGGTGCCGCGCGGCGGCGAGGTGGGCGAGGTGCTCCAGGCGATCGTGCGCGGGTACCAGGAGCGCATGTACGTGGACCCGACACTCGCGCCGCTGGCGGCGGGGTTCACGCCGACCGCCGAGGCGGGGTCGCGCCGGGCGCTGTCGCGTCGGGAGTACGAAGTGCTCCAGTTGATCGCCGACGGGCTGGAGAACCAGGCGGTGGCCAACGAGCTGTACGTGTCGGTGGAGACCGTCCGCACGCACGTGAAGAACATCCTGCGCAAGCTCAGGGCCCGGGATCGGACGCACGCCGTGTCGCTGGCCTACCAGGCCGGACTGCTCTCCTCGAACATGAAGTGATCTCGTCTCCTCCGCCACAACCGGGTGGCCGCCCTTGCCGGGGTTACTGACAGGTAATAAACTGTTGTTACCGGTCAGTAGGGGACCGCCCCGACCTGTTTGGAGAGAGCGACGAGATGGGTCACTACAAGAGCAACGTCCGGGACCTCGAGTTCAACCTCTTCGAGGTCTTCAACGTGCAGGACCACCTCGGCACGGGGCCGTTCGAGCAGTCCGACGAGGACACGGCGCGCGGCGTGCTGGCCGAGCTGAACAACCTGGCCGTCGGCCCGCTGGCGGAGTCCTTCGCCGACGCCGACCGCAACCCGCCCGTGTTCGACCCGAAGACGCACTCGGCCACGCTGCCCGAGTCCTTCAAGAAGTCCTACCAGGCGGTGTGGGACGGCGAGTGGTACCGCCTGTCCCTGCCCAACGAGCTGGGCGGCTTCGGCATCCCGCCGTCGGTCCAGTGGGCGGCCTCCGAGCTGATCCTGGGCGCGAACCCGGCCATCTACATGTACCTGGCCGGCCCGAACTTCGCCTCGGTCGTGTGGAAGAACGGCACCGAGGAGCAGAAGCGCTGGGCCGAGATCATGATCGAGCGCGGCTGGGGCGCCACGATGGTCCTCACCGAGCCCGACGCCGGCTCCGACGTGGGCGCCGGCCGCACCAAGGCCGTGCTCCAAGAGGACGGCACGTGGCACCTCGACGGTGTGAAGCGGTTCATCACCTCGGGTGACCAGGACCTCACCGAGAACATCATGCACCTGGTGCTGGCCCGCCCCGAGGGCCCCGGCATCGAGGCCAAGCCCGGCACCAAGGGCCTGTCGCTGTTCCTCGTGCCCAAGTGGCACTTCGACCCGCAGACCGGCGAGTCGACCGGCGAGCGCAACGGCGCCTTCGTCACCAACGTCGAGCACAAGATGGGCCTCAAGGTCTCCACGACCTGCGAGCTCACCTTCGGCCAGCACGGCGTGCCCGCCAAGGGCTGGCTGCTGGGCGAGGTGCACGACGGCATCGCGCAGATGTTCCAGGTCATCGAGTACGCCCGCATGATGGTCGGCACCAAGGCCATCGGCACGCTGTCCACCGGCTACCTCAACGCCCTGGCCTACGCCAAGGAGCGGGTGCAGAGCGCCGACCTGACCCGCATGACCGACAAGACCGCGCCCCGGGTGACCATCACCAACCACCCGGACGTGCGCCGCTCGCTCATGCTCCAGAAGGCCTACGCCGAGGGCCTGCGCGCGGTGTACCTCTACACCGCCACCTTCCAGGACCGGATCGCCCTGGGCGGCGCCGAGAAGGAGCTGGCGGAGAAGGTCAACGACCTGCTGCTGCCGATCGTCAAGGGCGTCGGCTCCGAGCGCGCCTACGAGCAGCTCGCGCAGTCGCTCCAGACCCTGGGCGGCTCCGGCTTCCTCCAGGAGTACCCGATCGAGCAGTACATCCGGGACTCCAAGATCGACTCCCTGTACGAGGGCACCACCGCCATCCAGTCGCTGGACTTCTTCTTCCGGAAGATCATCCGCGACAAGGGCCAGGCGCTGGGCTTCCTCAACGGCGAGATCCAGTCCTTCCTGGACAACGAGGGCGGCAACGGCCGGCTCAAGGAGGAGCGGGCGCTGCTCAAGCAGGGCCTGGAGGACCTCCAGGGCATCCTGGGCGCGATGATCGGCTTCCTGACCAGCTCGCAGGAGGACGTCCGCAACCTGTACAAGGTCGGCCAGAACACCGTCCGCCTGCTGATGACCGCCGGTGACGTGCTCGTCGGCTGGCTGCTGCTGCGCCAGGCCGAGGTGGCGCTGGCCAAGCTGGACGGCCAGGTGTCCGCCAAGGACAAGGCGTTCTACGAGGGCAAGGTCGCGGTCGCGTCCTTCTTCGCGAAGAGCGTGCTGCCCGAGCTGTCCGCGCGCCGCAAGGTCGCCGAGAACACCGACAACTCGCTGATGGACATCGACGAGTCCGCGTTCTGATCGGCTGACGGGCTCTGATCGGCTGTCGGGCTCTGATCGGCTGACGGGTTCTGATCGGCTGACGGGTTCTGATCGGCTGACGGGTTCTGATCGGCTGACGGCAAGACCGAGGGCGGTTCCCCCAGGGCGTTGGGGGGACCGCCCTTTCGCACGTCCGAGTCCGTCCGGGACGGCCGTCGCCCGTTGCCGGACGGCGGTTCGGACGGTTTGCGTGGGACGGGTCCGACACTTCCCAGGAGGGAACACCGTGATCCGCGAAGCCCTGAAAACCCGCACCGCCCGCGTGGCCGTCGCCCTGGCCGTCATCGCCGGCCTCGCGCTCGTCACGACCGGCGCCCGCGGCCCCGAAGTCGAGCTGGTGGCCAAGAAGTCCGCCACGTGCAAGGACGTCGTGCTGGTCGGCCTGGTCCAGCTGGTCGACCCCAGCGGCAAGGTCAAGCCGACCACGGCGGCGTCCGTCCCGTACCGCGTCCGCCCGTGCGGCAACCAAAACCCGGGCCAGTGGGCGGCCTTCACCAGCGCACCCACCACGACCGCGCCCGGCGACGCGCTCGCGTTCGAACTCCAGGGCATCGACATCCGGCTGGAAGGCGTGGGCGCGAACAGCAAGTCGGGTTCGTCGGCCCACTACAAGGGAGTCGTGAAGCTGACCCAGAAGGCCGTCAACGTGCCGCTGCTGCCAGTCGCGCCGCTGTCCCTGCGCACCATCACGCTGGCGATCAAGTTCACCGTGTACCACCAGAAGAAGAACCCGAAGGCCAAGAGCCGCAACGTCCGGCTGGACAACTTCATCAAGGTCACCGACGAGTGGAGCAGCCACCCCGGACTGGTGAAGTTCGACTGGAAGAAGGGCGGCTACGTCCGCTGACCCGCGCGCGAGGGCTGAGGGCTGAGGGGTGTCCTCAGCCCTCGCGGCGTGTCAGCCCTTGTGCGCGCGGGCGGCGGCGAAGCAGTAGACGCCGAAGCCGAGGAACCCCAGGGCGATGACGGCCAGCAGGAACACGCCGTAGGGCTGGGCGGCGAGGGTGTGCAGGGCCTTGTCCAGGCCGCCGGACTCCGACGGGTCGGCCTCGATCGCCGCGAACCCGACCAGGATGCCGATCAGCCCGTAGGCGGTGCCCTTGCCGATCCAGCCGATCCGACCCAGCCGCTCGACCCACTGCTGCGTCCCGGACGGCAACTCGGACATGTTGAGGTCGTCCTCGAAGGACTTCTTCACACCCTTGCGCGCCACCGCCACCCCGAGCCCGATGACGAAGAGGGCGACCGCACCCACCAGCACCTGACCGAGCGGCAGCGCCAACACCTTCGCCGTCCACGTCTGGGACTGCTCGGTGGCGCTCTTCTGCCCCGACCCGACCGCGTACCGGACGGCGGCGATCGCGATGACGACGCCGGTGATCGCCCGCCCGACCGACCCGATCCGCCGGTACCACCGCTTCCGCTCGGGCGACACCCAGTGGTAGCCGGACACCGCCATGCTCACCTGCCACACCGCGAACGCGAACAACCCGATCGCCAGCACCCACAGCAGGACCGGCCCGAACGACGTCTCGGCGATCGCCGCCACGGCGCCCTTCTGGTCCGTCTGCTCGCCGGAGTCGCCGAGCACCACCTGCGCGGTCAACACGGCCAGCAGGACGTGGACCACCCCGTAGCAGACCATTCCCGCCCGGCCGAGGAGCTGCACGACCGGGTTGCGTCTCACCTCTTGTGCGCTCACGAACGGGTGACTACCCGTTCGTGACCAGCCCTAAGCCGGGGGTGCCTCGCACACGATCTTGGGTGACGGGTCGTAGCGGACCGTGCGCGATTCGGAGCGGGTCTGGCCGGTGCGGCGGTCCGTGATGGTCCGCGTGTCGGTGACCGTGAAGCCCTGCGAGCCGTTGCTGGGCACGCACGGCTGGGTGTTCTTCTTGATCTCCTGCGGCTCGGTGAAGTTCGTCCGCTCACTGGTCGAGCCGCTGACGTCGTAGTTCTTCGTCCCCCACAGCACGATCTTGAGCGACGACGGCGTCCAGATGGTCTGGATCGCGACGCCGGTGTCGTCGGGGTTGGTGAACTTGATGTCGATCAGGCTGTTGCCCGCGCCGTCCATGAACACCGTGGCCTCGCGCCCCGCCGGGTAGCGGGAGATCCAGTAGCTGTGCTCCTTGTGCCCGGCGTCCTTCATGCCCGCGTGGTACGCCGCGTTGTAGAGCGTGGTCGCGAACTGCGAGATGCCGCCGCCGACCGCGCGGCCGGGGGCGCCGTTCTCGATGATGCCCGCCTCGACGTAGCCCTGGGCGGTGCCGCGGGGACCGGTGTAGCCGTTGAGCGAGAACGTCTCGCCCGGCTTCACGATCGCGCCGTTGACCTTCTGCGCCACCACGCGGATGTTCACGCCCGAGTCGGCCGCGAAGCCACCGGTCTGGAACTCGCCGATGACCTCCTTGATGCCCATCTTGTTGGCCTGCTCGGTGGTCACCTTGGCGGGCGTCTTCTTGTACTCCGCCTTGACCTCGCGCTGGTCGGCGCGCTTGAGCACGTCCATGAACGTGGCCAGCGACTTCTCCCAGTCGATGGTCAGCCCGTCGACCGACTCCTTGACGGTGGGCCGGCCGCCCTCGAAGACGATCTCCGCGTCCTTGCCCTCGGTCTCGGTCTCCTTGAGCTGCGGGCCGGCGGCCTCGACGACCTTGTTCGGGTCGACCTTGGCGTTCAGGCCGCCGCCCTCGCCGGGCTCGAAGACCAGGGTGGCGCCGAGCTGCTCGGGCGTGAGCGTGGCGTCCTTGCCCTCGCCCTTGACGACCACGGGTGACGCGACGGCGGGCTTGGCGACCTCGTCGAGCGCCTTCTGGACGCCTTCCTTGGTCGTCTTCACCGGGGTGGTCGCGACGGGCAGCTCGACCGTGCCGCCGACGGCCCAGTCGGCGAGCAGCTTCTCGCGGGCGGCGTCGACGTCCAGCTTCTGGCCCTGCTTGGGTTCCACGGCGACCGGGGTGGCGCCCTCGAACTTGATGGTGCCCTCGGCCGGCTCGTGGTCGGTCTTCGCGCGCAGGGCCTCTACCGCGTTGGACAGCTTGACCTGATCGCTGCGGGTGGCGAAGCCGACCTCGCGGGAGGTGAAGAACGAGGTGACGCGGGTGATCGGGGACAGCGGCTGGTCGCCCGCCCGGTCCAGGGTGGCCGCCCAGTCCAGCTCCAGGCCGGACGCCTTGGGGTCCACCTCGGTGTCGACGTCGCCGGCGCGGGCCTTGACCGGCTTCTCCAGGCGGGGACCGATCTCGGCGCGCAGCTTCTTCTCCGCGTCCGGGTGGCTCATGCCGCCCACGTCCACGCCCGCGACCGTCACGCCGCGCGGGACGTTGCCGCTGGACACCAGGATGTCCAGGCCGTAGAGGAGGACGAGCAGGCCGAACACACCGCCCGCGACGAGCGCGATCTTCTTGCGCGACTTGCGGCGCTGGTCGGCCTCGTCGGCGGCGGTGTCCTCGTCGACCATCATCGGGCCGAGGACGGTGGCTTCCGGCTCGCCGACCGGGGTGGCGAACACGGTGGTCTGCTCGGACGGCGACGGGTTGCGGGGACCGTCGAAGGACCGGGTCTCGTCGAAGGACCGGCCGTGGTCGAACGCGCGGGTCTCGTCGAACGCACGGGTCTCGTCGAACGCACGGGTCTCGTCGAACGCGCGAGGGTCCTCGGCTGGACGGCCGTGGTCGAACGCCTGGGTCGTCTCGTCGGCGGGCGGGGTCAGCTTGCGGGTGACCTCGTCGGGGTGAGGGCTGGGCACATCCTGGGTGACGCCGGCGGGGGCCTGGAGGTTGCCGCTGTCGATGTACTGGGTCGCTTCGGAGGGCGTGGCATCCCGCGCGGCCCGGTCCTCCGTGGTCCGGTCCCCCGCGGTCCGCTCCGCCGACTCGTCGGGCTCCTCCTGCGGCCAGGCGTCCTCTTCCCGGGGCCACTGCGCCTCGCCGGAGCCGTTCCGAGCGTGCTCCGAACCGGTGCCCGACGGGCGGACCGGCTGGAACGCCGTGGTCCGCTCAGCGTCGTACTCCGGTCGTTGGTTCTCCGGCACCGCTCCCCCTCTTGCCTCTCGCGCAAGGTCCTGGGACTGCTTACCCGACCGCCGTCACACGGTGATCACGGTCGGGCTGTTCTAGAGGTAAAGGCCCGTTCCGTGGTCCGACCGCTCGGTGGCGGTCGCGTGCACGTCGCGCTCGCGCATCACCAGGTAGGTCGCGCCCTGCACCTCGACCTCGAACTGCTCGTCCGGGTTGAACAGGACCCGGTCGCCGACCTTGACGTGCCGCACGTTCGTGCCGACCCCGAGCACCTCGCCCCAGGCCAGACGCTTGGCCATCTGCGCGGTCGCCGGGATCAGGATGCCGCCGCTGCTGCGGCGCTCGCCGTCCTCCGGGGAGATCCGCACCATGACGCGGTCGTGCAGCATCTGGATCTCAAGCTTGACATCGGACACCCGATGAGTCTACGTGGCGCTTCAGACGTCCTCGTCCAGACCGCCCATCACGAGGGGCAGTCGGTTCGGGCCGTCCGCACCGATGCGCACCGGCACACCCCAGTCCTGGCGGGTGAGCTTGCAGACCGGGTGCTCGACGGCGGGGTCGTCCGTGCAGCTCGCGGCCTGTGCGACGACGTGCAGGACACCGTCGGTGAAGCCCTCCGCGATGCGCAGCGTCCGCTTGAGGTCGGTACCCACGCCCGCGCCCTCGACCAGCAGCTCCGGTGGTGAGCTGGTGATCTCCAGGCGGGTCGACGGGCCGTAGCGGTCGTCCAGCTTCTGGCCGGTGGGCGGGGTGAACACGACCGACAGCTCCAGCTCACCGGGCGCGATGACCGTGGACGGGCGCTTGACCCGGTGGGCCTCCCCGAGGACCTTCGTGCCGGGCGCGACGGGCCGTTCCAGCCGGTGGGCGGCGGAGGCGACCACGACCAGCTCGCCGTCGACGAACAGCACGTCGCTGGGCTCGGCGATGTCCGTGGCCAGCGTGGACACCTCGCCGGTGACGGGGTCGTAGCGGCGGACCGCACCGTTGTAGGTGTCCGCGACCGCGACCGAGCCGTCGGGCAGGACGGCGACGCCCAGCGGGTGCTGGAGCAGGGCCTGGTCGGCGGCGCCGTCGCGGTGGCCGAAGTCGAACAGGCCCTTGCCGACGACGGTCTTGACCTGGCCGTCCTCCAGGTAGCGCAGGGCGGAGGTCTCGGAGTCGACCAGCCACAGCCGGTCGCCCTGGGCCGCCAGTCCGGAGGTCTGGGCGAAGAAGGCTTCCTTCAGCGGGGCGTCGCTCAGGCCTTCGACCGTGGTGCCCGCGAGGCGCTCCAGGCGCTGTTCGACGGGCTTGAACAGGCCGAGGGTGTGGTTGCCGGCGAGCGCGATGGCGACTCCCCCGGCGGGCTCCCACCAGGCCACGTCCCACGGGCTGGTGAGATGGATGACGTCGGCCGGCCCGTCGGTGTCGCCGTCCCGCCACTGCTCACCGGTGCCGGCCACCGTGGTGACCTCGCCGGTGTCGAGGTTCAGGCCGCGGAGCAGGTGGTTGACGGTGTCGGCGACGACGACGTGGTAGCCGACCCGCTGTGCGACGTCCTCTGGCAGCTGAGCCAGGCCGGCGGGCTCGGAGAAGGTGGGGGTGAGGCCGTCCGCCCGGCCGCGTTCGCCGGTGCCGATGCGGCGGATGACGGTCTCGCCGTCGGGTTCGAGCTCGACCAGGCTGTGGTGGGCGGAGTCGCTGACCAGCAGGGTGCCGGCGGGGGTGACGATCGCCTTGGCGGGGAAGCGCAGGGTCGTGTCGGCCAGGGCCGGCGGGACGTACGGACCGTCACCGCGGTGGAGCGTGCCCTTGGCTTCGTGCTCGGCGATGAGCTCTTGGACGACGGTGCGCAGTGCGTCCACGTGCCCTTCACCGGCCGCGACATGCACCACGTACCCCTCGGGGTCCACGACGACCAGCGTCGGCCACGCCTTGACGGCGTAGTTCTGCCAGGTGGTCAGCTCGGGGTCGTCCAACACGGGGTGGTGCACGTCGTACCGCTCGACGGCTGCCTTGAGCGCCTCGGGGTCCGCTTCGTGCACGAACTTCGGCGAGTGGACACCGACGGTCACCAGGACGTCGGCGAACTCGGCCTCCAGCGGGCGCAGTTCGTCCAGGACGTGGAGGCAGTTGATGCAGCAGAAGGTCCAGAAATCGAGCAGGACGACCTTGCCACGCAGATCAGCGAGCTTGACGTCCTTGCCACCGGTGTTGAGCCAGCCACGCCCCACCAACTCGGGAGCACGAACACGGGCACGGCGGCGCTGAGCAGTCGTCACGTCCGAAGTGAACACGATGTCAAGGGCGGCCTATTTCAACGCCCACCATGTGGACCAGGGACACGGTTGTCCCGGGTTCGCAAAGGCTTGCCGGCGGGACTTCAGCACGTGGCGAAGCTGAGGCGCCGACACCGGACTGCGGATCACCGAACCGATCTTGGGCCCAGGACCTCGGCGCCCAGTTCGGTCACGCGGCGGCGTAGTTCGCGGTCGGCTGTGACCACTGCTCGGGGGCGGTCTTCGGGGTCGGTGCGGAGTACTTCCACGATCTTGTCGTCGCCTGAGCCGTCGGCTGCCACCACGCGGACCGCCGGGCTGGATTCCACGTGACGGGCCTTGCCCTCGACGACCAGGACCACGTCCAAGGGGCCGTCGTGGAAGGGCGGTAGGCCGTGTTCGGCTACCTGGGCCAGGGAGTCGCGCAGGCGGGTGGCTGCGCCCGCGCGGTCGTGCCACCAGCCGTCTGGGACTGAGCCCACGACGTTGGCCGCGTCCACCACGAGCAGCGGGAGGGGCATCGGCCCATGCTCTCAGGAAAACCCACGGGGAATTGTCGTACCCCGGTGGCACCATAGGTGGTGTCCAAGGGGGACAAGACACATCCAGGGGGAAGCAGTGATGATCCGGCGCGCCCGCAGACAGGACGACACCTGGACCGGTTCGGCCACGTCCAAGTAGTCCGGGCACCTGGTCGGGGGACATGGGAAACCCCGCGGTGCTGCCAGGTCGGGGGTCCGACAGCACCGCGGGGTCACCTTGAACATCGAGACACGATAGTGGTCTGTTACACCCTCTCCAGGGTGTGACTCAGATCACGTTTCGTCACCCTCAAGATAGCCGAAGGCCCTGCCGCGCGGGAGGTGCGGCAGGGCCTTCGGCGTTTCCCCCTTCGCCGATCGCGCGGGACGACGGGGCGTGCACCCGGTGTCGAGGTCGGGTGGCCGTCACGCGCGGAGGGCGGTTCAGCGGAGGGTGGTCACCTGGGCCTGGGCGATCGCCATCAGCTCGTGGCGCATGGCCGGAGTCGGGGCCTGGTCGATCGCGCGGGCGACGGCCTTGCGGTTGCGAGCCTCGACACGACGAGCGCGGAGCTTCGCAGTGAAGTTCACGGGGTTCATCCCTCTCAAAGTTCTTCTCGGTGTGTGCCTCAAGTATGCACCCTCGGAGCCCGCGATGCACCCGATTGTCCGGTGAGTTGGGGCACACGCCGACGAATCGCCGGTGTCTACCGGTACAGCACCCACGATTCGCCTGGCGGCCACCTGAGTTCACCGGACAGCCCGCCACCGGCTCTCTAGCGTGACGGCTAGAGAACCCGATGCGACCGGAGATCAGTCCTCGCGCCCCAGCAGGAACCGGCCGAAGTGCGGCACGGTGAACGCGATCTGACCGCGCTCCGCGCTGTAGACCAGGCCTTTCTTGATGAGGCTGTCCCGCGCCGGCGACAGCGACGACGGCTTGCGGCCCAGGTGGTCGGCGACCTGCGCGGTGTTCACGCCCGCGTCCTTGCCGTCGGTCAGCTCCGCCATCGCGCGCAGGTACTCGCGCTCGGCCGGCGTCGCCCGCTCGTACCGGGAGCCGAAGAAGCCCACGGCCAGCTCCGCGTCCGCCTCGGGCGCGGCGACGGCGACGTCCAGCGGGCTGATCGGGTCGGCCGGCGCGGCGTCCCACGCGGCCTTGCCGTAGGCCTGGATGAAGTACGGGTAGCCGCCGGAGGCGTCGAACAGGGCGTCCAGCGCCTCGTCCTGGATGCCCGCCTGCTCCCGCTCGACCGGCGCGAGCACCGCCCGGTCCGCGTCCTCCCGGGACAGCCGGTCGATCCGCACGTACCGGAACAGCCGCTCCGAGTACGACTTGGACGCCGACAGCACGGCCGGCAGGTGCGGCAGCCCGGCCCCGACCACCACCAGCGGCGCACCGGACTGGGACAGCTCGTGGCACGCCGCGCACAGCGCCGACACGTCGTCCGGCCGCACGTCCTGCATCTCGTCGATGAGCAGCGCGACCCCGGTGCCCACGTCCTGCGCCAGCTCGGCGACCTCGGTGAACAGCTCCACCAGGTCGATCTCGATGTCCCCGGAGTCGGCCCGGCCCTGCGCGGCGAGCACGTCGATGCCCGGCTGCCACCGGTCGCGCAGCTTGGCGTCCTCGGGGTTGGCCTTGAGCGCGAACGCCTTGAGCACGCCCAGCACCGCCTCGACGCGGTCGGGCGCGCGGTGCCGCACGGCCAGGTCGCGGATGGCCCGGTGCAGCGCGGCGGACAGCGGTCGCCGCAGCCCCGCCTCGGGTCGCGCCTCGATCTTGCCCGCGCCCCACCCGCGCTTGAGCGCCATCGACCGCAGCTCGCCCAGCAGCACGGTCTTGCCGACCCCGCGCAGCCCGGTGAGCACGAGACTGCGCTCCGGACGGCCGCGCGCGACCCGTTCCAGGACCACGTCGAACGCGCTCAGCTCCTTGTCCCGCCCCGCCAGCTCGGGCGGGCGCTGCCCCGCGCCGGGGGCGAACGGGTTGCGGACCGGGTCCATCCTCGGACGGTATCGAGCTGTCTACGGCCGATCCAATACTCGGCGCGTGTCGTGCTGTATTGATCTCTCTAGTGTTTGAGCTAGATCGTCTTATCGTTGCGCATGATCCGGCATGCGGGTTGGCTGGGCGACGTGGCTGAAGTCGTGACCAAGGGCACCGGCAAGGTCGAGCGCACCGCCGACCGCGCCGAGGTGCAGGTGAACTTCGAGACCTCCGGCGCGACCCGCACGGAGGCGGTCGACCTGCTCACCCGGCGCGTGGCGTCGGTCGAGCCGCTGCTCGCGCGGCCGGGTGTCGAGGTGCGGTCGCGGCAGCTCAACGTGCACGACAACTGGAACGGCCGGCGCCGGTCGGGCAGCCGGGCGGCGCAGTCCTACACGCTGCGCGTGGACGACCTCGGTCAGCTCGACGACCTGCTGGGCGCGCTGGTGGCCGCCGAACCGACGTGGCTCAACGGCCCGTCGTGGCAGCTGGCGGCGGACGCCGAGGCCGTGCGCGAGGCGCAGCGGGAAGCCGTCCTGGACGCCCGGCGACGGGCCGAGGGGTACGCCGAGGCGCTGGGCGCGCGGCTGGGGACGCTGCTGCGCCTGGCCGACGGGGACAGCGAGATGTGGGCGGCGGAAGGGATGCGGGCCGCGGCGGCGTACGGCGGCGCACCGGGCGTGCCGCCGCAGATGGACCAGCTCAACCTGGAGGCGCAGGAGATCACGGTGACCGTCCGGTGCACCGCGACCTGGTCGCTGCTGGACTAGCTACAGCTGCTGGACTAGCTACTGCTGCTGGGCCGGCTACTTCTGCCACACCACCGCGTGGACGCGGATCTCGCTCCCGGAACTGAGCACGTCCAGCCGGAAGATCCGCCCCTCCGGCGTCCGCCCGCACACGACGCTGCCCTTGACCAGCTTGTCGACCTGGTTGAAGCCGGTGGCCGAGACCTGGTCGGCGCACTCCGCCTTGCCCGGCTGCGCGGGCTTGGTCCACTCGGCCAGCACGTGGTCGCCGTTGACGTAGAGCATCCGGCCGGCCAGGGCCTGCACGTTCTGCGACGCGACCTGCTTGGGCGGCACGAAGTCGAGGTTCCACTGGCCGAACACGACCTCCTCGTCCAGCTGCACGCCCTCGGGGAGCACCTTCGGCGCGGCCACCGAGCCGGTCGGCTCGGTGGTGCCCGCCGCCGCACCCGCAGTGGACACCACCGTCACGGTCGTGGCCGCCGCGGGCGATTCCGACGTGCCCTTGCCGATGAAGAAGGCGCCCAGGCCGACCAGCGCCGTGATCAGGGCCGCGATCGCACTGATCATCGCCGCGCTGTCCTTGAGCCGACCGCGCTCCGGCTGGTTGTTCGTCACGGCACGTGAGAATACGTGCTCGACCAGTGACGGCGGAGCCGTTTGGCGTGAGGCGGACGAGCCTTTCGCCGCCGTGACCGGTCAGCGTTCCACGATCGCCGTCACGCCCTGGCCGCCCGCCGCGCAGATGGAGATCAGGCCACGGCCCGAGCCCTTCTCGGACAGGATCTTCGCCAGGGTCGCCACGATGCGGGCGCCGGTGGCGGCGAAGGGGTGGCCGGCGGCCAGGGACGAGCCGTTGACGTTGAGCTTCGCGCGGTCGATGGGGCCCAAGGGGGCGTCCAGGCCCAGCTTGCCCTTGCAGAAGTCGGCGTCCTCCCAGGCCTTCAAGGTGGCCAGCACCTGGGACGCGAAGGCCTCGTGGATCTCGTAGAAGTCGAAGTCCTGCAACGACAACCCCGCCCGCGCGAGCATGCGCGGCACGGCGTAGGCCGGGGCCATCAGCAGGCCCTCGCCACCGTGGACGTAGTCGACCGCCGCGGTCTCGGTGAAGGTCAGGTACGCCAGCACCGGCAGGTTGCGGGACGCCGCCCACTCCTCGCTCGCCAGCAGCACGGTGGACGCGCCGTCGCTCAACGGGGTCGAGTTGCCGGCGGTCATGGTGGCGTCCTCGCCGCGCCCGAAGACGGGCTTGAGCTTGGCCAGCTTCTCCACCGACGAGTCCGGGCGCAGGTTCTGGTCGCGCGCCAAGCCCTGGAACGGGGTGACCAGGTCGTCGAAGAAGCCGCGGTCGTAGGCGGCGGCCAGCTTCTGGTGGCTGGCGGCGGCCAGGGCGTCCTGGTCCTCGCGGGCGATGCCCCACTCGCGCGCGGTGATGGCGGCGTGCTCGCCCATCGACAGGCCGGTGCGCGGTTCGCCGTTGCGGGGGATGTCGGGGACGACGTGCTGGGGGCGCAGCTTGGCGACGGCCTTGAGCTTGTCGCCGGTCGAGCGGGCGCGGTTGAACTCCAGCAGGACGCCGCGCAGCTCCTCGTTCACGCCGATGGGCGCGTCGCTGGTGGTGTCCACGCCGCCCGCGATGCCGACCTCGATCTGGCCGAGGGCGATCTTGTTCGCCACCGCGATCACGGCCTGGAGACCGGTGCCGCACGCCTGCTGGACGTCGTAGGCCGGCGTCTCGGCGGACAGGGCGCTGCCCAGCACGCACTCCCGCACCAGGTTGAAGTCGCGGCTGTGCTTGAGCACCGCGCCGGCGACCACTTCGCCGAGCCGCTCGCCCTGCAACGCGAACCGGCTGACCAGGCCGTCCAGGGCGGCGGTGAACATGTCCTGGTTCGACGCCGCGGCGTAGGGGCCGTTGGAGCGCGCGAAGGGGATTCGGTTGCCGCCCAGGATGGCAACCCTGCGGATGTCGGCCATGTCGTCCTCCCGGTACGGGTGTGTGTTGTCCATATTACCTACTCGTCAGTAGACTTACTACTGAGTAGGGAGTGTGATGTCCGCATGGATCGCTACCAGTCGTTCGCCAAGTCCGGCTTCGGGCGCCTCGTCGTCGGCAAGCTCGGTCTGCCCAACCCGTACCCCCTGCGGAGGCACACCCCCGGGAAGCCCGCGCTCGACGGCCCCGTGCTGCTCGGCGGCGGCGGACGACTGGCCGAGCCGGTCGCGGCGGTGTGCAAGTCCATCGGCCTCGACGTGGCCGCTGAAGCCAAGGAAGACGAGCGGTACGCCGCGCTCGTCTTCGACGCCACCGGCATCGACCGCACGGAGAACCTGGGTGAGCTGTACGAGTTCTTCCACCCGGTGATCCGGTCGCTGGGACCGTGCGGTCGGGTCGTCGTCCTCGGCACACCGCCCGCGCAGGCCGCCTCGCAGGTCGCGCAGCGCGCCCTCGAAGGTTTCGTCCGCAGCGTCGGCAAGGAGATCAAGCGCGGCGGCACCGCCCAGCTCGTGTACGTCTCCGAGGGCGCCGAGGGGAACATCGAGTCCACGCTGCGGTTCCTGCTGTCCGGGCGCTCGGCGTACGTGTCCGGCCAGGTCGTGCGCATCGGCACCGGCCCGGTCGAGGTCCCCGACGACTGGGAGAAGCCGCTCGCGGGCAAGGTCGCGCTGGTCACCGGGGCGTCGCGGGGCATCGGCGCGGCCATCGCCCAAGTCCTCGGCCGCGACGGCGCGCACGTCGTCTGCCTCGACATGCCGGGCCAGGGCGACGAGCTGTCCGCGGTGGCCAACGGGGTCGGCGGGTCGACGCTCCAGCTGGACATCACCGCCTCGGATGCCCCGAAGCGGATCGTCGAACACGTGGTCCAGCGGCACGGCGGCGTGGACGTCGTGGTGCACAACGCGGGCATCACCCGCGACCGCACGCTCGGCCGCATGGACTCCGGCCGCTGGAACGCGGTCGTCGAGGTCAACCTGGCCAGCCAGGAACGGGTCAACCAGGCCCTGTTCGACTCCGGCGCGCTGCGCCCCAACGGCCGGATCATCGGCGTCTCGTCCATCGCGGGCATCGCGGGCAACGTCGGCCAGACCAACTACGCGACCACCAAGGCGGGCGTGATCGGCATGGTCGACTCGCTGTCCGCGACCGTCGCGGGCACCGGGGCGACCGTCAACGCCGTCGCGCCGGGGTTCATCGAGACCAAGATGACCGCGGCCGTTCCTTTGATGATCCGCGAGGCCGGGCGGCGGATGAACAGCCTGTCCCAGGGCGGCCTGCCGGTGGACGTGGCGGAGACGATCGCGTGGTTCGCGCACCCCGCGTCCTCCGGCGTCAACGGCAACGTCGTGCGGGTGTGCGGGCAGAGCCTGCTGGGGGCGTGATGGGGAACCTGACCTGGCTGTACGCCAAGGCCGCGCTCACCGGGTTCACCCGCAGCGGGTCCACGCTGCCGTCGTACTCGCGCGAACTGCGCGTGGAGGTCGACCGCGAGCACCTGGCCGCGTACAACCGCGTGTGCGGGTTCGGGGTGCGGGACGAGCTGCCGGTGACCTACCCGCACGTGCTCGCGTTCCCGTCGCAGATCGAGCTGATGACCGCGCCCGGGTTCCCGTTCCCGCTGCCCGGGACCGTGCACGTGGCGAACCGGATCACCCAGCTGCGCCCGTTGCGGGCGGACGAGCCGCTGGACCTGGCCGTGCACCTGGAGAACCTGCGCCCGCACGAGAAGGGGCGGCAGTTCGACGTGGTGTCGGCGGTGTCGGTGGGTGGCGAGCAGGTCTGGGTCGACGTGTCGACTTATCTCCGGATCGGCGGCTCCGGCTCCGGTTCTGGCTCCGGCTCCGAGGAGAAGGAGCGCGTCCAGGAGGAGCCGCCGAAGCCGACCGGCGTGTGGCGGGTCGGCGGCGACATCGGCCGCCGGTACGCCGAGGTCTCCGGCGACCGCAACCCGATCCACCTGCACGCGTTGACGGCCCGCGCGTTCGGTTTCCCGCGCGCGATCGCGCACGGGATGTGGTCGAAGGCGCGGTGCGTGGCGGCGTTCGAGGGCCGGTTGCCGGACGCGTTCACCGTCGACGTGCGGTTCAAGGCGCCGATCCTGTTGCCCGGCAAGGTGGACTTCTCCGCCACGCCGACCGCCGACGGGTGGCGGTTCGCGCTGTGGTCGCGCAAACCCCACCTGGAAGGCGTGATCAGCGGCTAGTCGCCCTCTGGCACCCGTCGCGACGGCGGGTGCCAGATGTTGCCCTCGACGAGGTCGCCGAAGCCCATCCACACCAGGTTCATCAGCCGCGCGGCGACGACGCCCGCCGGTTCCTCGGGGTTGTCCAGCCACCAGTCGGCCAGCGACTCCCCCGCGCCGACCAGGGCGGCGGCCAGCGCCTCGGCCTCCTTGTCGCCGGCGCGCGGGACGTTGGGGAAGTCCGCGGAGTGCACGAGCAGCGCGGCGACCAGGCTGATCGCCCGGCCGCGCATGTCGGACAGCTCCTGCGCGAAGGGTCCGCCCTGGGAGGAGGCCTGGCGGTGCAGGACCTGCCAGCTCGACCGGTTCTCGCCGACGAAGCCGAAGAACGCCCGCAGGCCGCTCCACAGCTGGACGTCCGGCGGCTGGTCGGCCTCGACGCCGTTCGCGATGGCCTCCATCATCCGCGTGGACTCGCGGCGGATGCAGGTGGCGAACAGCTCCTCCTTGGAGCCCAGGTACGCGTAGAGCATGGGTTTGGAGATGCCCGCGACCTCCGAGATCTCGTCCATCGACGCGGCGTGGAAACCCAGCCGCGAGAAGACGTCCACCGCGGCGTCCATGATCTGCCGCTCGCGCACCGCGCGGGGCAGTCTCTTGGCTCGTCCGGTGCTGACCGGTTGCTCTGCGTGCATCGCACCCCCTGAAGGCTGCCGGCAAGATTACTCCGCGCCCCTTGCCGCCTTACCTACTCACCAGTAGTCTTACCGCTCAGTAGGTACGCGGAGGTGCCACCATGACCAACCTCACCACCGAGGCCATCGCGAAGCTGAGCCCGAAGGCCCTCATCGCCGCACTCCGGGAAGCCGACCCGGCCGACCCGGCGCTGCGCGACCTCGACATCGACGTCATCGCGCGCGGCATCGACCCGGCCAAGCTGGGCAAGGACGAGTTCGCCGACCTGCTCGGGGTGCTGGGCGACCTCGCCGACCGGGGCGCCGACCTCGACCTCGCGAAGATGGACCCCCAGAACTTCGCCCGCATCATCTCGCGCGCGTCCAAGGACCAGATCGACGCCGTGACGTCGAGGACGGGCCTGCGCGAACGCGTGCTCGACGAGGTCTTCCGCCGCATGGAGGCCCACTTCCGCACCGACCGCGCGGGCGCCACACGTGCCGTCGTGCACTTCCGGCTGACCGGCGGCACTTCCGGCTCCGACGACGTCTACGAGGCCGTCATCGAGGACACGACCTGCACGATCAACAAAGGCACTACCTGGGAGTCGCGCGCGACGGTCACACTGGGACCGGTGGAGTTCCTCAAGCTCGCCACCGGCAACGCGTCCGCACCCGTGCTGTTCATGACCGGCAAGCTGAAGGTCAAGGGCGACCTGGGTTTCGCGGCCGGTTTCATGAGCCTCTTCGACATCCCCAAGGCGTGATCACGTGTTCTCCCTGGAACTGAACGAGGACCAGCGCGACGTCCGCGACTGGGTGCACGGCTTCGCGTCGTCGGTCATCCGGCCCGCCGCCTCCGAGTGGGACGAGCGGGAGGAGACGCCGTGGCCGGTCATCCAGGAGGCCGCGAAGATCGGCCTGTACGGGTTCGAGTCGCTGGCCACGTGGTTCGCCGATCCGGTCGGGTTGTCGCTGCCGATCGCGGTGGAGGAACTGTTCTGGGGTGACGCCGGGATCGCGCTGGCGTTGATGGGGACGGGCTTGGCGGCGGCCGGGATCTTCGCTGCCGGCGAGCCCGAACAGCTGGCCGAGTGGGTGCCCGAGTGCTTCGGCACTGCCGACGAGCCCAAGTTGGCGGCGTTCTGCGCATCCGAGCCGCAGGCGGGGTCGGACGTCGCGGGGTACCGGACGCGGGCGGTGTACTCCGAGGCGACGGACGAGTGGGTGATCAACGGCCAGAAGGCGTGGGCAACCAACGGCGGCATCGCCAACGTCCACGTCGTGACCGCGGTGGTGGACCCGTCCTTGGGCGCCCGCGGCCAGGCCGCGTTCGTGGTGCCGCCGGGGACGCCGGGCTTGTCGTCGCCGGGGAAGATCAAGAAGCACGGGATGCGGGCGTCGCACACGGCGGACGTGTTCCTCGACGACGTGCGCGTGCCGGGCCGGTGCCTGCTGGGCGGTCGGGAGCGTCTGGAGAGGCGCTTGGCGCGGGCGCGGGAGGGACAGTCGTCCGGCGGTCAGGCGGCGATGGCGACCTTCGAGACGACCCGGCCGACCGTGGGTGCGATGGCGGTGGGCGTGGCGCGGGCGGCGTATGAGTATGCGTTGGGGTATGCGAAGGATCGCGAGGCGTTCGGGCGGAAGATCATCGAGAACCAGTCCATCGCGTTCGACCTGGCGAACATGAGGATGGAGATCGACGCCGCCCGGTTGCTGGTGTGGCGAGCGGCTTGGATGGGGCGCAACAACGTTCCGTTCACGGCGGGCGAGGGGTCGATGTCCAAGCTCAAGGCCGGCGAGGTGTCGGTGTGGGCGACGGAACGGGCGATCCACATCTTGGGTGGGGCTGGTTATACGCGGGAGCACCCGGTGGAACGGATGCACCGGGACGCGAAGATCTTCACCATCTTCGAGGGGACGAGCGAAATCCAGCGGTTGGTGGTGGCCAGGGCCATTTCGGGGCTCCACATCAAGTGAGTTGATCTCCCCAGGCCGTCTCTAGGCCGTGCGGGGGTTGGACGGGGTCTTTCGGGCGCGGAAGACCCCGTCCACTGCTTTCCGGGCGCGTTCGTGGCTGGACGGCATGAGGTGCGTGTAGGTGCGGAGGGTGAAGCCGGGGTCTTCGTGGCCCAGGTACTCCGCCAGTTCCTTGATGGACACGCCTTGGGCCAAGAGGACCGAGGCGTAGAGGTGGCGCATGGCGTGCATCCCGTCCTGGCGCTTGGTGTAGATCAGACCGGCCTGCTTGAAGGCCGGCACCCATACGACCTTGTTGAACAGGTCCCCGTGGCAGACCTTTCCGTCCGCCCTGACCATGAGCAGGTTCACCGTCACCAGCTCACCGTTCGGCTTGTCCCAGGGCAGGGTTACGGCGGTGGGCGGGAACATCTCCATGTAGTCGTCCACCGCTTCGAGCACGCCTTGCGATAGCGGCACCTGGCGCTCCTTGTTGCGCTTAGGCAGCGAGAACACCGCCACGCGGTCGATGATCCTGACTTGGCGCTGGACGTTGATGACCTTCGCTTCCCGGTCGATGTCCTCAGGCGAGAAGGCCAAGATCTCTCCCTGCCGCAGACCACAGCCAGCACCCAGTGGGGCCACGATCTTAAAGCGCGCGTCCAAGGCGAGCTGGATCTTGTGAAGGCGCGATTCCGGCCACGGCACGACCTTGCGCGGCGACCGTTGCGGGCGCTTGATGCTTTTGACGTTGCACGGGTTCTGGTGGATGCGCTTGTCGTCAACGGCCGAGTTCATGACCGACGAGAAGGTCTCGAACAGCAGCGCCTGGTAGGTGAGGCTGAGGCCCTTCTCCTGCATATCGCCGAGCCAGTCACGCACAAGCTGCGGCTTGATGGACACCAGGGAACGGTGGCCGAAGTACGGGTAAATCTGGCTCCGTAGCCGGCTCCGGACCGTCTGCCGGGTGGCCGCATCCGGCGAGTAGCCGTTGAGCCAGCTCTCCGCCTGAACCTTGAACAGCACCTTTCCCGCGTTGGGATCGATGTACTTCCCCTCGCGCTTGTCCGACTCCATCTCGATGAGGAAGTCTTCCGCCTTCTTCTTCTGACGGTCCGGGAAGCTCTTGGACCGCTCGACGCCTTCCGGGTCGATGTAGCGGACCTTGTAGCGCAAACCGGTGCCGTACAAGGAGGTCTTGACCCGGACGACCTCACGGGTGTCCGGGTCCTCGACCTCCTTCCACCAGCGGTCTTGGACGTGCCCCATGACAGACCTCTCCTGTGTGTCGAATTGCCGAAACTTCTAGGCCGCGTCGAGGTCGAGGCCCTCGAACCACTCGCGGACCTTGGCCGGGTCCCACCGCAGGTGTTTGCCGACCTTCCGAGCCGGCGGCCCGTAGTTCTTGCTGCGCCAGCCACGGATGGTGTGCACCGGCACCCCCAGGAACGCCGAGAGATCGTCAACGCCCCACAGCCGATCGAACTCGTTCCCGCTCATTGCCGTCCCCCTTCCCCGCTCAGGCCGCTTGTGGAACTGCCGAAAGATCCGGCGGTGCACCGCTGGCCGCGAGTAGGGCGCGGTCGTACTCCGCCTTCCACGTGACCCGTTGGGCGATGGCGTGCATGAGCAGGTGCGCCCGTGGTGGCACGTTCGGATCGCCGGGCCGGACCAGGTGCCAGCTGAGGTGCGAGGTGTCGCGTTCGGGCTTCTCGATGCCGACTGCCTTGAGCGCTTCCAGGACGAACCGCTTCCGGTCCGCTCGGTGGTCGGCCAGGGTCTTGCCGGACCACTTGCGCGAGACGAGCACCCGCCGGCCGGGCAGGCCGAGCGTGGTCCGGCGGTGCGCCCGCCCCTTGCAGTGCCCCGGCACCATGCGCGAGCCGGCGTTGCGCGGCTGGACCCCGTAGAGCAGCCACACCGCGCACCGGTCCGAGCAGGGCGTCACGGCCAGTTCGTCCGCCAGGCGGTCCGCGTGCCGCCGCTGCCTGTCCGTCTTCTGCTCGACCACCTCACCGATCGACTTGGTGAGGTACTTGGTCAAGTACCCGATGTGCTGCCCGGCTTCCTCGGTGCCGCCGAGGATGCCCTTGGAGTGCACCTGCCGCCCGAACCGCACGACGTGCGCCGGCTCCTCAACGGCCTCGACCGCCTCATCCCAGGTGGTCAGCGGCCGGCGGGTGCCCGGGTCCACGAAGGTCTTGGCGTTGCCGTCCCAGACCGGCAGGTGCTCGCCGCCGTAGACCCGTTCGTCGTGGTTGGGCCACCACACTTGGTGGTAGGTAGCCGCGGTAACGAGCCGGATGGTGTCGTGCGGGACCGAACCGCGGAATGCCGCGTGAAGGTGCGGAGCCGCCCGGCGCTGCGGTTCGACCGTGGCGAAGTACTGCACGTCCCACCCGGCGACTCGCCGCAGGTTCTGCCACCACCGGTCCACCAGGGACGCGAAGTGCACCGCGTCCCGAGCCGCCCGCCGGTAGTCGTAGGCGTCCGGATCAACCGGGGTGCCGTCATCGCGCACCCGCCCGTAGGTGTCCAGCGTGAGCGTGACGAACATCGACGGCCGGAACCGCCCCGCGTACTCGCGCCCCACGGTGCGCTTCTCCACCCGCCGCCGAGGCAGCTCGGGTGCATCCTGCCGCCGCTTGGTGGACCGCTTAACCGGCCGCTTAGCCGGCACGTCCGGTGAGGGCAGCCGACCCCGCACACCGAGTTGCCGAAGTTCCGCGTCCACCGAGTGGATCTCGTCCCGCAGCTCGTCCGCGTCGCCCGCCTGGCCGCCCTCGACCGCGTCCCGGTACGCCTTAACGAGGTCCGCCCGGAAGGTCAGTAGCTCCTTCTGATCCTGACTGGGCGGGTCCGGCGTGAAGTCGGGTTCCTCCGCCAGGTGCCAGCCTTCCCGGCACTGCGCCATCCGCAACGCCTTGGCCTTCTTGGCGCACGGTGCACAAACGCTCTCAATGGTCGAGCCGCAGGGCACAGCCACGTACCGGACTTCAAAGCTCTCCCGGTCCTCAACCTCCATCGTGAACGGCCGCACGCATACCCCGTGCTGCTCAGCCGCAGCCTTGACCACATCGAGCGCCATCGGCTGACGCATCCGCTCCGCGCGAGTCCCGCCGCTCATGCCGCCGCCTCCTCCGCGCCGTCCGGCCGAGTCGGAAGGTCGTGCACTGTGGCCGGGGCGAGGAAGACGCCCAGCTCGACCAGGTCCGCGTCCGTGACGTGGAACGCCCGAGTCCTGTCCGGCTCCCGCTGCCCATCCGTCTTCACCCACGCGACACCAGGCGTGTTCTCGCTGATCTCGTGCGCCGCCGCCCCGCGTTGCCGAACGCCATCCCCCAGCACCATGTCCACCTGCTGTGGCTCGTCCAGCCGCAGCGCCACCCGCGTGGTGAACAAGTGCCGGAACGACACGACCTCCTTACGCGGGTCCTGCACCAAGCCCACGACCGCGTACCCCGGCGCGCGGCCCTGGGAGGTGATCGTCTGGATAGCCCGCGCCGCCCGTTCCCGGAGTTGCTTGTCCGGCTGGTAGGCGATCAGGTCCGCCAGCTCGTCCACCACCAGCACCGTGAACGGCTCCCCCGTGGATCGCGCCCACAGCCGCCGGATGCCCCGGTAGCGGGTGGCCCGCTCCTTGACCTCAGCGGCGATCTCTTCCAGCAGCGCCACGGCGTCCGGCCCGTTGTCGTAAACGACCCGGTCGAAGGCGTCCGGGCACTGGCCCAGTTCCATCCCGCCCTTGGGGTCGATGCCCACCAGCCGCACCAAACCGGCCCGGACCGCCGGGGCGAGCTGCCACACCAGCGACCACAACACTGAGCCCTTACCCGCACCCGGCACGCCGACCACGAGCACCTGTGACCCGAGCAGCCGCAGCCGCCACGGCTTGCCGTTCTCCGTCCGGCCGACCGTCACCCGCCGCAGATCCACTTCCGCCGAGTCCACCAAGGCCGGGACCGGCAGAGGCCGCAGCAGCGGGTCACGGTGCACGAAGTCCAGCTCCAACAGCCGGGGCCGCAACACCCGCACCCGGCACGACCGCGCGCCAAACGAGTGCGCCAAACCCTCGCGCCGGAGCTCCCAGGCTTCCGGCGACTGGGCCGGGATCATCCGCACCCGAACCCGGTCCCGCCAGCCCTCCGACCGCACCCGCCGCAACCTCGGGCGGTGCTCCCGGCCCCGGCTGTCCTTGGACAGCTCCGCCAGCCGCACCACCGTCCGCCAGCGAGGCACGTACACCGTCGCCCGCCGCCACTCGGTGAGCAGCCGGTACCAGCAGTGCCGCAAGAACGACTCCCGCGCCAGCCCGTACCAGACCGTCAAGGCGCAGACCAGCGACAACAACGCCAACACCAGCGGCGACAGCCCGAACCGCAACCAGCACCAGGCCGCCAACGCCGGCACCAACGTGGCCACCGGGTACCGGACGACGAGTAGCACCAGGCGCACGACCAGAACGACAGCCAGCCACACCAGCGCCAGCACACCCGCCAGCCACTTCACCTTGCCCGGCAACAACATCCACCACGGCACCCGAGGACGAGCACCCTCGAACGGAGCCGGATCAACCCACTTCCCGCCGTTCATCGCGCACCACCCGCACGCACGATGAAGATCAGCGGCAACCACCCCAGGCAGTGGCAGCACGTGAACTGGTTCGGGGCGTAGACACCGAACCGCTTGCACCCGCCGCACCGCCGCCCGTTGGGCAGCTTCCACGCAGTCGAGGGACGCCGACTTGACGCACGGCCCCCCGTAGCCCTTACCCTTGACATGACCGGAACCCCTTGTGTGACAACAAAAGCGCGCGAGAAACCCGGTCGGCATGTCGTCGGCTGAACAGTTCCAGGCCCGCCAAGACTCAGAGCTGTTCACCGGCGACCACCAACAGGTCAGTGATCGTCTTCAGTTGTGTCGGCAAGGGGCGGGCACTACGCCCGGAGCACCCGCCCGACCGCCGTCAATCAGCGTCCGATGTGGACGCGTCGCCCTTGATCGCCTCTCCGTTCGCCCGCTCACGGGACGCCCAGTACAAGGCTTCGTGGTGGTGTCCCCGATCCACTTCCGCGATCCGCGCGTACGCCTTGGCGCTGTGCCGGTAGAACGTCCGCCAACTCGCGGGACCAGCGTCGGGCGCGGGCATCACCTTCCCCAACGCCTCATGCACCTGCGCCAAGGTCTCGCACTCCATCGCAAGCTTCCACAGGTCACGCTTCTTCGGCTGCGCCACCACCGGCCCCCTTGTTCGGGTCGATCAGGTTGACGCGGGCTTGCTCGACACGCGCCCGCCGTTCGAACTCCTCAGCGGCGATGGAGCAGGCATGACGAGCCCACAGGGCAACCGCGAGATCAGCGGCCAAGATCCGCCACGCCTGCGCCACCGCCGAGTAACCAACCGCCAGCCGAAGCGCCGCCGCCGGCTCGTCCGAGGCAGCAGCGGCGAACAGCGCTTCGGTCTGCTCCGCGTACGCGGTGTTCCACCGGGCGACCGCCTCACGAGACGGCCGCGACACGTCAGGCCGCCTTCTGCTCGCCCTGGGCCGGCTTCTCGCCGGACCGCTTCGGAGCCCCGCCCACCTGCGGCGATGCGATGCCCGTAGCCCGGATCGTGAACCCCTGGTACTTGAACTTGTCGCCCATCACCCGCGGCTCGACCGTCAACCCCTCGAACGAGACCGGCCGCACCTCGACACCGGGCATGACCTGCACGGACTGCGGCGGCACCGGCTGCACGTCCGCCAGGATCGTCACCGTCACCGACGCGTCCCGCTCCTTCTCGGCGGACGGGTCCGTGACGACCACCTTCCACTGCCGCTTACCCGTGCGCTCATCCACGCGCTGCTTCGCCTGCTTGCCCCGCCCCCGGTCCTCCGCGCTCAGGTACTCCATGTCCGGTGCGACCTCACCGACCATCAGCGCCCCCTGCGGGAAGACCTGGTCGAACGAGGCCGCGAACCGAGTGCCGTACGGAACCGCCATGACTAGCTACCTCCGTCGTCAGCTAGCCCGCCTATCCGAGCTAGACAACTACAAGGTAAGCCAGCCTGGCTAGACAAGTCAAGCGGTACAGCCAGCTAGCTCCCTAGGCGGGCTAGACATGTCGGCTACCGTTCGATGCAATTGCTAGCTAGCAGATGCAAGCTTGGGCAGGCATGACGAGAAGGTGGCGATGGCACTCGACCCGAACGACCCGCGACCGCCATACGTGCAGGTAGCGAACGCCCTGCGAGCGGCCATCCTGACCAAGGTCTTCAAGGCCGGGGACAAGCTGCCCTCCCGCGCCGAGCTGGCGAAGAAGTACGACGTAGCCCCGATGACCGTGCAGAACGCCCTACGCGAACTGCGCGACGAAGGCTTGATCGTCTCCAGACAGGGCAGCGGCGTATTCGTCCGAGAGCGCACAGAGCGCCCGGTCGGCCTACGCCCCCACATCGAACGAGCCTTCGAGCAGGACCACGTCACGATCGACTTCGCCGGCTTCTCCGGCGAGACCCTGCACGGCGTCATCCAGGAACCGCTGGACAAGATCCGCATTGGCCGACTCACGCCTGAGTCCGTCCACGTCCGCATCCTGGTGCCTGACCCCACCGTCCCGTGGTCAGTCCCGTGCACCGTCGAGGACCAGGCCGACAGCCCCGCCTTCCGCGAACGCGCCGCCGAGATCATGCGCCGCCACACCCTGGCGATCGTGGACAACGTGACCGAGCTGGGCGCACTTGGCCTGGTCAAGGAAGCCACCGCAGAGGTCCGCGTCCACCCCGCCGCACCCCTGTTCAAGCTCTACCTGATCAACAACGACGAAGCCTTCTTCGGCTTCTACCCCGTCCGCGAACACGTCCTCTCCCTCGGAGGACAGCCCCAAGCGATCTACGACCTCATGGGCAAGGACGCCATCCTCTTCCACCACAGCGCCAACGACGACGACACCAGCACGGGCAGCCAGTACGTCGAGCAGGCCCGCACGTGGTTCGACAGCCTGTGGGACACCATCGCAACGGAGTACAAGCGGTGACCACTGAGCACGTGCCGGTGGACGACTCCGAGGTCTTGCGCAACATCCTGGCGACGACCGATGCGCTGTTGCTCGACTTCGACGGCCCAATTTGTGCCGTCTTCGCCAACCTTTCCGCGCAGAACGTCGCCAACCAGCTTCGCGGAGTTCTCACTGACAGCGGATACGTCGATCTTCCGCGTTGCGTAAAAGAGACGAGCGATCCGTTCTGCGTGCTTAATCACGCAGCAACACTCGGCGCAGAGGAAGCCGACTCCGTTGAAGCCTCCTTGCGAGCGCTAGAGCTTGAAGCTGTCAGCGACGCCACACCAACACCTGAGGCCAAACGCCTCATACAAGCATGCGCAGCCGCTGGCCTGCCGATTGCAATCGTCAGTAACAACTCGACTCAAGCCATTCAAGCGTATCTAGAGCGCCAAAGTATTGCTTCCGCCGTAGGCACAATTTCTGGCCGACGGAACGCAGATGTATCCCTGTTGAAGCCTGACTCATATTTGGTAGCCCAGGCCGCCTCGGAGCTAGGGGTATCGACCAAATCATCGGTCATGATCGGTGATTCAACCTCTGACATGACTGCCATAGCTACAGTTGGAGGAACAGGCATCGGATTCGTCAACAAACACCGGAAGACGAAGACACTGGCCGAAGCTGGGGCTCATGCCCTAGTAACAGATTTGTCAATCATCGCTGTGATCCTGGAGGCCGCGTAGGCTCTGTTCACTGTTACATACCCGGGGCATATCCTTGCTGTTCCAGCCACTCGCCATCTTCCTTCTCGAAACGGCCCCAGAAACTCGCCAGGCGAAGCCGGAGAGACCTCCGTGCTAGAGGCGTCATGCGTGCCACGCGGGCTTCGACAAGAACATTTAAAGCCGTCGAGTAGGTTTGAATTTTCGTGAAGTCTGCTACGTACAAGGTGCCTGCCGGTGGTTCCGGTGGATGTCCCGTCGCAGTCCCCTCGATACCATGCGCTGCATACGAATACTGCGTCCCTGCCGCGTCCTCCGGTGGCTCCGAAAGCATGTACGGCGCAGCGGCCTCTGCCGTCCTCGCAGGTACTCGCCGGATTGGTGCCAGCGCGACGACGTTGTAATTCTCTATAGTGCAGCACTGAGAAACGACTATGAAGTACTTAGGCTTCTCAAGTTTGACGAACGCGGTATCGCCAGCTTGCGGCTCACGGCCAGGTGGTCGGGCGACATCTAGAGGCAACTTCATTTGCGGCAGCAGAAGGTCCTTCAGCAGGTCTCCCTGCCGAAGTGAATCAAGAGCCTCTAACGGTCCATCGATCCACATTTGCTTCAGTCATCGTCCTCAAACTCGGCAACAAATTCGATTGCGGAAGCTCCAGTAGCGCGAACGATGTCCTCCTTCTCGCCCCTCGTAAGTCCCTGCTCTACCACAAAGTGACCCAACTCATCAGAGGCGGCGAGAATTTGAAGGCTATCTCGCGTCATCATTGTCACAAAGGTCGAGTAGTCAGGTGACAACGCAACCTCTGAAACCCAATGTAGGCGAAGGCCCCATTCCTCGTTGCCCACAGACTCTTGAGGACCCGATCTGGCCGTTGATGTATGCGCTCCAGCGGAAGGAGAAAACCGCTGACGGCCACTTTTGCGGCGCGTCCCCGCTATCCATTGGTTCACGGCATTCGCTAGCGCAAAAACCGCCTGCTTACGCCGTGGTTCTGTTTTGCCGCGAAAAGTATCAGCGGTTGACTCGACACGTACGGTGGAGGTCGCAGACACGTTCGACGTCGCTTCGACGCCGTGCACAGAACTGGGGCTAGGACGAAAAACGCTAGTCGCCATTGAACAACCTCCTCGCTTCATCCGTGATCAAAGCTTCAAACACTTCACGTTCGATATTCCGAAGGCGCAGGAGTTCTTCAGCGATGTCGATGTCACTATTGCCGAGAGGCCACTGCTCAATTACGTCGATATCCAGAACTACAGCCGGATTCCCCGCAGAGGAAACAGCACTACTGAAGGTGTGGACTACCGTGACCCGGTCGTCACTCCAACTGGACTCGACACGGGAATTAAACCCATTCACGCTTACCTTGAGTGAGGCGGGCACGTCGGGGTACACCGTGAAATACTCGCCGAGTTCCACCTCGGATTCCGAGAATTCAATCTGGTTGATATATCTGACCCCTACACGCCTGATCGGACCCGGTGTTGCAAACTTCAAGTAGGAGTTTACGCCCTGCGTTATGCGCTCATAAAACTTCTCCCACCCTTCGTATGGCTGATGCGACGTAGCCGAGAACGACGCGGGGCCGAATGCAAACTCACGAACACCGGCCTCGTCTACCAGTTTCGTCGTAGCTTCGCTCGCTCGAACCGCAAAAGCGCCCGGGCTCCCGCCCTCGCCTGGCACCATCTCAATCTTCGCCGAAACATTCTGAGCAGGCTTGCCCGGATAAAAGTTTCTTAAACTTTTCCAAATTTCTCCTGGCGTAGTAAGAAGCCAGTCGGCGCACTCGTCAAAATTGACAGCACAAATCGCCTGCCTAATAGGCGCGTTCTGATAAGTGCGTCGGGCGTTCATCTTCTCCCGCCATGCCTCGTCATCAAAAAGTGGTTGAGGCGAAGCCCCGACTTCGGTCTACCGACACCATCGGCTGCCTCCAGGTCTTGGCTATCTTCACAGGTGGACGCCAGTGTGCCAGGGCGTCACATCCGGCGCGAGGTGTTCGATCGGATGGCGCAGTTGATGCGACGTCGTCGGATGCGCTGCCGAACTTGGCTCTATGGGATCAAGGCGCGCCGCCTGCGGCGGCGCGCGGGTGGGTGCAGCGCACGTTGGCACCGACTCCCCGCATCGCGGCACGCCGGGCTCCCGCTTCGCTCCGCCCGTCGGCCGCGCGCGGAGTCGGTGCACGTGGCTGGCACGGCGGCGCGCCACAGCAGCGGCAGCCTGACCTTCAGCAGCTCCCAGCGGCCCGGCTCGGGACGATCGCGCGGTCACGGCGGTTGGCAGAGCTGGGCGCGGCGATCGGCTGCCGCGACGGCTTCGCCGCCTTGCCAACGGGAAGGCCACTCGGCGACGAGCACCAGGCGCAAAACGCGCGAAGGGCGTCGCCCAGCCAGCCATGCGTGAGGCATAGCTAGCCGCAGCGACGCCCTCCGTGTAGATCAGCAGCCAGGCCGTCTCCAGGCCGTGAGGTGTCGAAGACGGTTGGTCAACAACGACGAACGTTGACCAAGTACGCGCAGGTCAAACCGCCATTCCATGCCGAAGCGCCAGGTCCGCCCAGACCCGGCGCAAGATCTTCACCATCTTCGAGGGGACGTCGGAGATTCAGCGGCTGGTGGTGTCGCGGGCGATCTCGGGCATGTACATCCGCTAGACGTGACCGGAGGGGCGGGGTCTTTCCGGGCGCGGACGACCCCGCCCCTCCGTCATGGTGGACCGTGATCAATCGAGGTCACCGTCAGTGTCCTGCTGTCCGATTCCCTGCCGGCGGAGACTCTGACCTCGAAACGCTCCGGTGGCCAGCACCGAACGAGTGCGGGCCACCTCACGGCTCTTGCGGTCGAACGAGTCGTCTTTCACGTTGCCCTCGAGGACCGCTCGGTAGTGCTCGTAAAACGACCGCGTGCGGCGGTAGACCTCCCGCCACGCCAGCAGTTCGATGCTCTCGCGGGATCGCCACTCTTTCAGGGTCCGCTCCGTGAGCGCATACTTGTCGCCGGTGACGATCGCGCCTCTGACGTTCGGGTTCGCATCCTCCAACGCGACGACGTAGCCCTCGATCTGCTGGAGGTCCTTCAGCGTGACCGCGTGGCCGGACCGCTTGATCTCGATGACGACCAGGACGCCGTCGCCAGCCAGGGCGAGGAAGTCGTACCGCCTGCGATCGCTCGGATCGATGTCCCGGTCACCCCACTCGCGCAGCTGGGTCGTGATCCGCTTCTCCTCGGCCAGGACGTGCCACTCGGGGTTGATCAGCCACGGGTAGTCGGCCACCAGGTCGTGCATGTTGTCGAGACCGATCGCGGGCGCGGTCTCCGGAGCGTCGTTGACGATCATCGAGTGGAACTTGTCGAGGATGTCTATGCGCCCCTTGACGATCTCCAGGATGGCTCGACCCTCGACCACCTTCCAACCGCGCATGTAGTCCAGCGTCTGCACGAGCAGTTCGGGGTCCTCCGCGACCTCGTCCAACTGTTCGATGTAGTCGTGGAAGTGGCGGTACTCGTAGATCTGGACCACGGTCTCCGCGAGCGCCCGGATCTTGTCGTTCGGCAGGTTGGCGCCGCCGAGCTTCTCGACGAACCCGAGCACCCTCTTCATCGACGGGGCATCGAGCATCTCGATGCGGTCCACGAGCGACCGGTCCGACCGGACTTCCATCACCGCCGCGGCGCCCCGCTGGTTGGCGTGCTCGCGGAGCAGCCGTCGCACCAGGTCACCGCCCCACTCGCGCAGCGGTGTCGTCCCGTCGTCGGCCCAGTCGATCTCCTGTCGGTCGGTCGAGATCTTGTCGGATGTGTCGTCCCGACCATCGTCGAGGTAGTCGGCTTCGATGACGCCCGTGAGGTACTTGGTTCCGTGCTGGCCCGACGCCGTGTTCTCCACACCGAAGAAGAAGGGCGACACCTGAGCGGTTTTGCCGCGCACCAGGATGGTCAGTCCTTGGAGTTCCGCAGGCAGCACGGTGCGGCTGAAACCCGCCCACCACCTGACCTCGTTGCCGTCGGCGAGGACTGCGGTCGCCTCGTCGATGTCGGGTTCCCGGTGTTCCAGGTCGATGATCGGCTCCGCGACCGGCACTCCGTTGACCACGACGACCATCCGCCCCAGGACAGCCCGGCTGAACCGCCGCGCGAGGTTGAGCCGCAATTCGTCCGGGTCGAGCGGTGTCTTGTGCTTGAGGGCCGCCAGCGTCAGTCGAGTCCCCGATGGAGCGAGGACCTCTGAAGTGGTCGGACCGATGACCGCTTTGATGGGTACATCAGCCACCTGGCCCGCACCGGTTTTCAGGTTCTCGGAATTCAACTCGAACTCGATGGACTCGCCGTCTCGCCACGTCGAAACCCGCATGCGTCGAGCAAGGCCGAACGCCGCGAGTTTCCCGATGCCCTTGCGCCCCATCACCCGCCGACCAGGCGGCTCCGCCTGCCCCACTGCACGACGATTCCGACCGATCACGAGGTAGGCGTGCTCGATCCCGTTCTCATCCATGCCACCGCCGTTGTCGAAGACCACGATCGAACTGGCCTGGGGGTCGTATGAGCCTGGCTCCGGCAGTGTGATCTCGACCCTGGTGGCTCCGGCGTCCCAGGCGTTCGCAACAAGTTCGGCGAGCGCGGCATCACGCCGCTTGTACATCTGGACGCCGAGGTGTTCCAAGGTCCGACCCATGACCTTGATCTCGAAGTCACGCTCACGCGAGCCGACCTGCACAACAGTCACAGTTCGAGCCTAACCGGCGATCAAGACGCCACCAGCAACTCGGGAAGAAGGCTCAAGAATTGCTCCACCTGAGCGCAGGTCGTGCGCACAAGACCCGAAAACGGCGGTGAAGAATCCGAGAAACTACCTGACGGGCCGATTGACGACCCCTACGTGACTCGCTAGCCGGTGCGACGGTCGCCGAATCGTCAGGCCGGAGAGGACCTCGGCCGGGCAAGGCCGAGGTCCGTCGGCTCCGTGCAGAACCTTGTCGGATTGCTCCCGTGACGCCTCAACGGCCTGCTTCGGTGAGCCAGGTGCGTTCCGCTGTTGTGTCGGGGACCGGGGGCCAGCCGTTGATCTTGGCGAGCAGGGACCAGTAACGCTCTGCCCTCGGGTCGCCGAACTCGTCGAGCCAGCGGGACAGTTCCGGGCCCACCGGGACGTTCAGGGTCGCCGACCAGCGGGCGTTGATGTCGGCCAGGATCTTGTGGCCCTCCTCCGACGTGGGAGGTACGCCGGCCGCCAAGGCCTCGCGGGCCTTGGTCATGGCGTATTGGAAGGCCTCCATCTGTTCGGCGCTGGGGCCGGACAAGTCCGCGCCCTCCGCCCTTAGCTCCTGGTGGCGCTCGGACATCCGGCGGATCGAGGCTCGGAAGTCCTTGTCGCGGACCAGGTTTGCCAGTTCGATCCACGCCTCCAGTTGTTCGGGCGTCGGGTCGTCGGGCAGGTCCGCCCGGACCGAGCGCATTCGGTCCGAGAACGTCTTGTCCAGGTCAAGGCCGCCGAAGACCTCGTCGAAGAAGTCGTCCAGGATCGCCTGTCGCTCTTCCTCCGACAGGCGTGCCAACTCGTGCACCATCTCCACCTCCCCGGTTCGGGCCACGACGCGCAGCACGGCCCGGCGTAGCCGGAGTGTGCGCATCTGCGCGTCGATGGCCTCCGCGTGCGTCCGGGCCACCTCGGCCACGGACACCTCGCTCTCCAGCACGCGTTGCGCGGTGGGCAGGTCTACGCCCAGGTCGCGCAGGGTGCGGACGAGCTTGAGACGCGCCAGTCCCTCGACGTCGTAGGTGCGGAAGCCGCCCGTGGTCCGGCCCGCGACCGGGACGAGGCCCGCGTCGGAGTAGAACCGGATCGTGCGGGTGGACAGGCCGGTCAGCCGCGCCAGGTCGCCGATCGAGTAGTGCGTCACGCCGACCACCCTGAACTCTCCAGTTGCTGGAACTTCAACCGAATAACGCGATGATCCGGCACGATCACCTCCCGTGCCCGCGTACCTCCACACCTACGGCCCGGCGACGGCGGCGTTCGCGGCGACCCTGCTCCTCGTGTTCTTCCTGCGCGTCGCCCGGCGGCTGGAGCGCGGCACGGAACGGCCCGGGAAGCACAAGCCGGTCAAGGGTGGCACGCGCGGGTCGGTGGGCGGGTCGGTTGTGCGGTGGTTGGTGGTGGCCGGGGTGACGGCCGCTGCTACCGGGTTCGGGCTGTATTGGCTGTTGGGGCGTCCGCGGCTGCCCACGGCGACCAGCTTCACCACCGCCGAGCTGCTGGACCTGCTCAAGATCGGGCTCGCGGTGGTCGGCGGGCTTGGTGCGGTGGTGGCGCTGGCTGTGGCGTACCGGCGGCAGCAGGTGTCCGAGGCCGCGCACGACATCGCGACCCGGCAGGAGGAGCGCGACGACGTCAAGCTGCTCAACGAGCGGTACGCCAAGGCCGCCGAGCAGCTCGGGCACGAGAGCTTCGCCGTGCGGTTGGCGGGCGTGTACGCGATGGGCGCGCTGGCCGACGACTGGGAGCGGCAGCGGCAGACGTGCGTCGAGGTGTTGTGCGGCTACCTGCGCAGCCCGTTCGACGAGACCGACCGCGCCGAGCGCGAGGTCCGGCAGGCGATCATCACGACGCTGCTCGACTACAGCTCGCGGCACAAGTGGCGCGGGGTGGAGATGGACTTCCGGGGCGCGGAGCTGGGGGACGTCGACCTGTCCGAGCGCGTGTTCGACGGCGACATCTCGTTCGACTTCGCGCGGTTCGCGGGCAAGGTGGCCGACTTCAGCGAGACCCGCTTCTACGGCAGGACCACGTTCCGGGGCGCGAGCTTCGCGGCCGACCGGACCTCCTTCTGGGGTGTGACGGCCTTCCGCGCGGAGCTGGACTTCTCCGCCGCCACCTTCAGCGGTGAGGTGGTCGACTTCTCGCGGGCCACGTTGACCAGGACGGCCACGTGGTTCGAGGGCGCGGAGTCGGACGGGTGCGTGTTCGAGTACGACGGCGACTCGTACGCGACCGTCGAGGAGTTCGCGGAAGCGTTGCGGCGGAAGAAGGACGCCGGGAACCCGGAGGTCCCCGGCGTCGATCCGGACTAGTGCGTCGGTGCCGTCTAGTACGTCAGGGCGACGCCCGGGTCGGACAGCAGGCGGCCGACGTCGGCCAGGAACTGCGAGCCCTGTTGGCCGTCGACCACGCGGTGGTCGAAGCTCAGGGCCAGTTGGCACACCTTGCGCGGGACGACCTGGCCGTCCACCACCCACGGCATGTCGCGGATCGCGCCGAACGCGAGGATCGCGGACTCGCCCGGGTTGATGATGGGCGTGCCGGTGTCGACGCCGAAGACGCCGACGTTGGTGATGGTGATCGTGCCGCCGAGCATGTCGGCGGGCGAGGTCTTGCCGTCGCGGGCCGTGGTGGCCAGCTCGTCCAGTGCCACTGCCAACTCGCGCAGTGACATCCGGTCCGCGTCGCGGACCTTCGGCACCACGAGACCACGCGGGGTGGCGGCGGCGATGCCCAAGTGGACGTAGTCCTTGTAGACGATCTCGTTCGCCGCCGCGTCCCACGTCGCGTTCACGTCGGGGGTGCGGCGGGTCGCCAGGACCACGGCCTTCGCGCAGAACGCGAGCGGGGTGAGCTTCACGCCGCGGAACTCCGGCGTGTCCTTCAGCCGCGCGCGCAGTTCCATCATCGGCGTGACGTCGATGGTCAGGAACTCCGTGACGTGCGGCGCGGTGAACGCGCTGTCCACCATCGCCTGCGCGGTCGCCTTGCGGACGCCCTTGATGGGGACGCGGCGTTCGCGCGAACCGGTGTCGACCGGGGTCGCGGCGGCGGCCGGGGCCGCCGGTGCGGCGACGGCCTGTTCGACGTCCTCGCGGGTGATGACCCCGCCCGGACCGCTGCCGGTCAGCGCGTACAGGTCGACGCCCAGGTCCTTGGCCAGCTTGCGGACCGGGGGCTTGGCGAGGGGCACGTACCCGCCGGGCGAGCGGGTGCCGGTGAGCGCGGCCGGGGTGTCGGGCACCACCGGCGAGGGCACCACCGGGGCGGGCGCGACCGGCGCGGGCGCGACCGGGGCCGCCGGAGCGGGCGGGGCGACCGGGGCGGCGGGTGCCGTCGGAGCGGCGGTGGCCACGCCGGCGGGCGGGGTGCCGACGCGGGCCCGGCGCCGGGCCGGGCCGGACTTCGGGCCGTAGCCGACCAGGTTGGCCACCCGGCCCTCGGTCGCGTCCGGCGCCGTGCCGTTGGTGGCCGGGGCGGGCGCGGGGGCCGGGGCCGCCGCGCCGGACGGGTCGACGTCGATGGTGATGATCGGCACGCCGACCTCCACCGTCTGCCCCACCTCGGCGAGCAGCTCGGTCACCACGCCGTCCCACGGGCACGGCAGCTCGACCGCCGCCTTGGCGGTCTCGATCTCCACGATGATGTCGTTGACCTTGACCGTGTCGCCCGGCCGCACGTGCCAGGTCAGGATTTCAGCCTCGGTCAGCCCCTCCGCCGTGTCCGGCAGGGGGAATTGCTTGAACTGCGGCATCCCAAGAGTCCCTTACCAGGCCAGTGAGCGGTCGACGGCGTGCAGCACCCGGTCGAGGTCGGGGAGGAACTCCTCCTCGAGCTTCGACGGCGGGTACGGCGTGTCGAACCCGGTCACCCGCAGCACCGGCGCTTGCAGGGAGTAGAAGCACTCCTGCTGCACCTTGGCCGCGATCTCGCTGGTGATGGACGACTCGCTGGGCGCCTCGGACACCACGACCAGCCGACCGGTGCGCCGCACCGAGTCGTAGACCGGGGCCAGGTCCAGCGGGGACAGCGTGCGCAGGTCGATGACCTCCAGCGACCGCCCCTCCTCCTCGGCCGCCGCGGCGGCGTCGAGGGCGGTGCGGACCATCGGGCCGTACGCGACCAGCGTCGCGTCGGTGCCGGTGCGCAGCACGCGCGAGGCGAACAGCGGCGAGGGTGCGGCGGTCGTGTCGACCTCGCCCTTCTCGTAGTACCGGCGCTTGGGCTCGAAGAACAGGATCGGGTCGTCGGATGCGATGGCCTGCTGGATCATCCAGTAGGCGTCGGCCGGGTTGGAGCACGACACGACCTTGAGGCCCGCGGTGTGCGCGAAGTACGACTCGGGGGACTCGGAGTGGTGCTCGACCGCGCCGATGCCGCCGCCGAACGGCACCCGGATCACCATCGGCAGCTTGAGCCGGCCCTGGGTGCGGAAGTGCAGCTTGGCGACCTGCGACACGATCTGGTCGAAGCCGGGGAAGATGAAGCCCTCGAACTGGATCTCGCACACCGGGCGGTAGCCGCGGATCGCGAGGCCGACGGCGGTGCCGATGATGCCGGACTCCGCGAGCGGCGTGTCCAGCACGCGCTGCTCGCCGAAGTCCTTCTGGAGGCCGTCGGTGATGCGGAAGACGCCGCCGAGCTTGCCGACGTCCTCACCCATCACGAGGACCTTGGGGTCGGCTTCCATCGCCGCGCGCAGGCCGTTGTTGATGCCCTTGGCGATGGTCATCGTCTGTACGGCGGGCGCCCCTGTGCTGTTGGCGGTGGGTCGGTCCATCGTCGGAGCGGCCATCAGTGCTCACCTCCCGCGAAACCGGCGTGGTAGGCCAGGAACTCGTCGCGCTGCGCCTCCAGGACGGGGTTGCCCTCGGCGTAGACCTCGCTGAAGATCCGCTCGGCGGGCGGGTCGGGCAGGGTGACGCAGTAGTCGCGCAGCTCGATCGCGATCTGCTCGGCGTCGGCCTCGACGGAGTCGAAGAACTCCTGGTCGGCCCACTGCTGCTTGACCAGGTGCACCTTGACCCGCTCGATCGGGTCCTTGAGCTTCCACAGCTCCAGCTCGTCGGAGAGCCGGTAGCGGGACGGGTCGTCGGACGTGGTGTGCGCGTCCATGCGGTAGGTGAAGGCCTCGATCAGGATCGGGCCGTTGCCGTGCCGGCACTCGTCGAGCGCCCACTTGGTCACCGCGAGGGTGGCCAGGACGTCGTTGCCGTCCACGCGGATGCCGGGGAAGCCGTAGCCGCGCGCCCGCTGGTAGAGCGGGAGGCGGGACTGGCGCTCGGTGGGCTCGGAGATGGCCCACTGGTTGTTCTGGCAGAAAAACACCAGCGGCGCGTCGTACACCGCGGCCCAGACGAAGCCCTCGTGGACGTCACCCTGGCTGGTCGCGCCGTCGCCGAAGAAGCACATGGTGGCTTCGCCGTCGTCGTCGCCGACCTTGCCGTCGAACTTCTGGCCCATCGCGTAACCGGCGGCGTTGAGCACCTGGTTGCCGATGACGATCGTGTACGGGTGGAAGCGGTGCTTGACCGGGTCCCAGGTGCCGTTGTCGGTGCCGCGGAAGATGCCCAGCAGGTCGGTCGGCTTGATGCCGCGGCACCACGCGATGCCGTGCTCGCGGTAGCTGGGGAAGGCCATGTCGTCGGGCCGCATGGCCCGGCCGGCGCCGATCTGCGCGGCCTCCTGGCCCAGCAGCGGCACCCAGATGCCGAGCTGGCCCTTGCGCTGCAACGCGTTCGCCTCGCGGTCGACCCGGCGCACCAGGACCATGTCGCGGTACAGCCCGCGCAGCTCCTCGGCCGTGATGTCGATGTCGAAGTCCGGGTGCTGCACCCGCTCGCCCTCGGGGGTGAGCAGCTGCACCAGGTCGGCGCCGCCCTCGTCTGTCGCTCGCAAGCCTGCGATCACCTGTTCCGCGGTCGGTTTGGCGGCGGTCGCCGGTGGGCTGTCCGGCCCGGGGTGCGTCCATTTCTCAGGGGACGACATTGCGCCTTACTCCTCGTCTACGAGGCCGCCAAGTCGCTCGTGACGACCATGCGCGGCGGCACCGCCAGTCGCCGCCGCCCCGGGTGGGGGTGGTCGGACAACCGTCGGCGCTGACGGTGTTCTCTTCCACATCCTGACATGCGCTCACTCGACTTGGTGAGCCCCGTCCCACTTTGTAACAGTCGACGCACCTCCCTGAACAGGGATAACGGTAGGAAGGCCAATCTTCGGCAGTCCGAGCGAGACGTTCGGTGAACGAACACCCGTGTCCCGGTTACCGTTCGTTAACCACCGTCCGTGCGCCGGCGGACACGGCCGGTCGGCGTCTTAGCTGGGTTCATCGGTCCAGATTCGAGTGGACGTCCGAAGGTCGGTGTTTCGAGGGTTGCCCGGAGGGTGAACGCCCGAACCCGTGATTGGATCGCGAGGCCGCGTCGGCTTGTCGCGCCGCGGTTCACGCCGATCAGCTTTTCCGATCGGTGGGAGCCGCCGCGCGACGAGCCGACTGAAGGCGGCCGAGCCCGCCTCGGCGGAGCCGAGGCAAGATGACACAGTGGACCGTTCTGTGCTGACCCGTACCGTCCGAGGGCTCTGGGACGACGACATCCTCCCGAGCCTGTCCGAACTCGTCGCCGTGCCCGCGATCTCGCCGGGCTTCGACCCCGCGTGGGAGGAGCACGGTCACCTCGACGCCGCCATCGAGCACGTGCGGGGCTGGCTGTCGACGCGCGACCTGGGCGCGACCGTCGAGGTGGTCCGACTGCCCGGTCGGACGCCGTTGCTGCTGGTGGACGTGCCGGCGACCGCTTCGACGAGCGACACCGTGCTCATGTACGGCCACCTGGACAAGCAGCCGCCGGTGGCGAACTGGTCCGAAGGGCTCGGCCCGTGGACGCCGGTCGTGCGCGACGGCCGCCTGTACGGGCGCGGCGCGGCCGACGACGGCTACTCCGGCTACGCGGCCGTCGCGGCGATCGAGGCCGTGCGCGCGGCGGGTGGGAAGCACGCCCGGTGCGTCGTGCTGCTGGAGACCGGCGAGGAGTCCGGCAGCCCCGACCTGCCCGCCTACCTGGAGCACCTCAAGCCCCGGCTGGGCGAGGTGTCGCTGGTGGTGTGCCTGGACTCGGGCGGCAACGACTACGACCGGATGTGGCTGACCACGTCCCTGCGCGGGCTCACCCAGGTGACGCTCACTGTGCGGGTGCTGGACAGCGGCCTGCACTCGGGCATGGCCAGCGGGATCGTGCCCAGCTCGTTCCGGGTCGCCCGGCAGCTGCTGGACCGGCTGGAGGACTCCGCGACCGGCGAGGTGCTGGTCCGCGAGATGCACGTGGACATCCCGGAGCACCGGGTCGCCGAGGTCCGCGACGCCGTGGCCGCCGCGCCGGGCGTGCTGGCCGGGTCGGTGCCGTGGGCGGGGTCCACCCGGCCGATGGCCGACGACGAGGTGGAACTGGCCCTCAACGCCGGGTGGCGGCCGACGCTGTCGATCACCGGCGCGGACGGCATGCCCGCCCCGGACGACGCGGGCAACGTGCTGCGGCCGTTCACCACGCTGGTGCTGAGCTTCCGCCTGCCCCCGACCGCCGACTCCGGGGCCGCGCTGGACGCGGTC
The DNA here is from genome assembly GCF_037401995.1 of Saccharothrix sp. CCNWYY140. NCBI lineage: Bacteria > Bacillati > Actinomycetota > Actinomycetes > Pseudonocardiales > Pseudonocardiaceae > Saccharothrix > Saccharothrix sp. CCNWYY140. Next base: position 37,253 of record NZ_JBBEGC010000008.1, on the reverse strand, counting down.
GTGGAGAAGCTGACCACCGACGTGCCCTACGGGGCGACGGTGGAGCTGTCCCGGGTCGAGCACGCGAACGGCTGGAACGCGCCCGACCTGGCGCCGTGGCTGCGCGACACGCTCGACGTGGTCGGCAAGGAGGTCTTCGGGGCACCCTGGCGGACGGTGGCGCTGGGCGGCTCGATCCCGTTCATGGGGCTACTGCACGAGGCTTACCCGGCGGCGCAGTTCCTGGTCACGGGCGCGGTCGGCCCGGACAGCAACTGCCACGTGCCCGACGAGTGGCTGAACCTGGCCCACGCGGCACGCATCACCGAGGGCGTGTCCCACGTCCTCGACGCCCACGCACAGCGATAGGTCGAGACCTGGGGCGCGGGCGGCAACCCCGCGCCCCAAGATCACAAAACCGCTGGTCAACAGCCCGACAGGGTTACGCAGTGTGATCTGGGCCACCCGTGCAGCGGCAGTTTCCCGCCACCGGGTGTGACCTAACCGACCGGTAACCGGGTTTACTGGATCGATGCCGCACACTGGCCCGGTGAACGAGCAACGGCAGCAGGCCGAACGGGTGCGCCTGAGCGAGTCGGACTCGCCCACCGCGCCCTGGCGGCTCTGGGGTCCCTACCTCGCCGGACGCCAGTGGGGCACGGTGCGGGAGGACTACTCCGCCGGCGGTGACGCCTGGACGTCCTTCCCGTTCGAGCACGCCCGCTCCCGCGCCTACCGGTGGGGCGAGGACGGCATCGCGGGCATCTGCGACGTGCACGGGTTCCTCAACCTCGGCATCGCCCTGTGGAACGGCCGCGACCCGATCCTCAAGGAGCGGTACTTCGGGCTGACCAACAACGAGGGCAACCACGGCGAGGACGTCAAAGAGCACTGGTGGGTCACCGACGGCACGCCCACGCACTCGTGGATGCAGGTCGTCTACCGGTACCCGCAGGCCGAGTTCCCCTACGCCGAGCTGCGCGAGATGGCCCGCGGCGCGGGCCGCAACGAGCGCGAGCCCGAGCTGTCCGACACCGGCGCGCTGGACGAGAACCGGTTCTTCGACGTCCAGGTGACCTACGCGAAGGCCTCGCCGACCGACATCTGCGTCGAGATCACCGCGACCAACCACGGCCCCGACCCGGCCCCGCTGCACCTGCTGCCCCAGCTCTGGTTCCGCAACACGTGGGCGTGGGGCCGCGACGACCGGCGGCCGAGCCTGCGCGCCTGCACCACGGACGGGTGGCGGCGCATCACCGCCGAGCACGCCGCCCTGGGCCGGTACACGCTGCACGTCGAGGGCACGCCGACGCTGCTGGTCACCGACAACGAGACCAACGAGGTCGAGCTGTTCGGGGCCGCCCGCAACCCCACCCCGCACACCAAGGACGGCATCGACCGGTACGTCGTGCACGGCGAGAGCCGGGCGTGCCGGGTGGTCGGGCCGCAGGACACCAGCGAGCCCGGCACCAAGGCCGCCGCCTGGTACTCGTTCGACCCGGTGGAGCCCGGCGAGTCCGTGGGCATCCGGTTGCGGCTGGTCGAGGGCGACGGGCACCTGGACGCCTTCGGCCCGTCCTTCCAGTCCACCGTCGAGGACCGGCGGCAGGAGGCCGACGCCTTCCACGAGACGGACCTGGACCCGCTGCGCGCCAAGGTCGTGCGCCGCGCCCTCGCGGGCCTGATGTGGACCAAGCAGCACTACCGGTTCCGCACGCGGGAGTGGCTGGACGGCGACCCCGCGCAGCCCGCCGCGCCGAAGTCCCGCCAGTCGCCGCACGCCCGCAACGCGCACTGGCGGCACCTGGACGTGGCCGACGTGATCTCCATGCCCGACGAGTGGGAGTACCCCTGGTTCGCGGCGTGGGACCTCGCCTTCCACACCGTGCCGTTCGCCAAGGTGGACCCGGCGTTCGCCAAGGAGCAGCTGCTCCTGCTGTGCCGTGAGTGGCTGATGCACCCCAACGGCCAGCTGCCCGCCTACGAGTGGGAGTTCGGGGACGTGAACCCGCCCGTGCACGCGTGGGCGGCGTTGCAGGTCTACCAGGTCGACCACGACCGGAAGTTCCTCGCGAAGGTCTTCCACAAGCTGCTGCTGAACTTCTCGTGGTGGGTCAACCGCAAGGACGCCGACGGCAGCTACCTGTTCGAGGGCGGCTTCCTCGGCATGGACAACATCGGCCCGGTCAACCGGTCGGAGCCGATGCTGGGGCAGTGGCGGCTGGAGCAGTCCGACGCCACCTCGTGGATGGCCGCGTACTCGCTGCACCTGATGCGGATGGCGCTGGAGCTGGCCCGGCACGACGAGTCCTACGAGGACGTGGCGACGAAGTTCGTCGAGCACTTCCTGAGCATCGCGGAGGCGTCCACCCGGTTCGGTTCGGGCAAGAGCGGGATCTGGGACGAGGCCGACGGGTTCTGCTACGACGTGGTCACGCGCCGGCTGCCCGACGGCTCGGTGGAGTCGCAGCCGGTGCGGGTGCGGTCGATGGTGGGCCTGATCCCGGTGCTGGCGTGCGCGGTGCTGGAGCCGTGGGTGTTCGAGGAGCTGCCCGGCTTCACCCGCCGGCTGGAGTACCTGCTGGCCAGGCGGCCGGAGCTGAAGCAGTTCCTGACCAGGCACGACAACCGGGCGCTGCTGTCGCTGCTGGACGAGCGCAAGCTGCGCCGGGTGCTGGGCCGGATGCTCGACGAGGGCGAGTTCCTGTCGCCGCACGGCATCCGCAGCCTGTCCGCGGCGCACCGGGAGGGCCTGGAGGTCCAGGTGGCCGACCAGGAGCACCGGATGGGCTACGAACCCGGCGAATCCCGAACCCCGATGTTCGGCGGCAACTCGAACTGGCGCGGCCCGGTGTGGTTCCCGACCAACGCGCTGCTCGTCGAGGCGCTGCGGACGGTCGAGTCGTTCCACGAGGGAAGGTTCCACGTGGAACTTCCCACCCGCTCCCAGCGGCACGTGACGGCCGGCCAGGCGGCGGACGAGCTGGTCAGACGGCTGGTGTCGCTGTTCCTGCCCGACCACGACGGGCGCCGCCCGGCGGACGGCAAGCGGGTGGAGGCGACCGACTCGCCGCTGTGGCGGGCCCACGTCACCTTCAGCGAGTACTTCGACGGCGACACCGGCGAGGGGCTCGGGGCGACCCACCAGACGGGGTGGACGGCGCTGGTGGCGTCGTTGTTGACAGATCGTCGTCAAACCGGCGCTCTGGGTGCATCTATTGTGTGATTTAGCCCAAACGCCTGAACATCTTGTGCCCAGAACGCCCGTGTGACGCAAGATTCATGCGTCACTTCGGGCTGTAACACGCGCGTGCTGTGCACCAAGTCACCCAAGTGGCAGTATGCCGAACACTCGACCGACACAGTTACGAGGAGTGACGCCGTGGCCCGTCGTACCAGGCACGTGCTCGCCCTAGTCCCCGCGATCGCCCTGGCGGTCGTGGTGGCGGGCTGCGCCGAAAAGGTCAACACCGGCTCGTCTGGGGACAGCGGGTCGACCAACGTCTCCCTGGTGAAGAGCGGCAAGCTGGTCACCTGCACCCACCTGTCCTACAAGCCCTTCCAGTACTCCGAGGGCGACAAGACGGTCGGCTTCGACGTCGACCTGGTGGACCTGGTGGCCAAGGAGCTGGGCGTCACCCAGGAGATCTTCGACACCCCGTTCGAGAACATCACCTCCGGCACGGTCTTCGCCACCAACGAGTGCGACCTGGCCGCCGCCGGCATGACGATCACCGAAGAGCGCAAGAAGGCGATCGACTTCTCGGACCCGTACTTCGACGCCTCGCAGGCCCTGCTGGTGAAGAAGGACTCGCCGATCAAGGACCTGCCCGACCTCAAGGGCAAGCGCCTGGGCGTCCAGCAGGACACCACCGGTGAGGAGTACGCGAACAAGAACGCCGCGGCCCACGGCTACACCGTCGTGGAGTTCGAGGACCTGCCGCTGATGGAGACCGCCGTCCGCACCGGCGCCGTCGACGCCGCCATCAACGACAACGGCGTGCTCTACGACTACGTCAAGGAATTCCCGGACACCGCGGTGACCAAGGAGTTCGACACCGGCGAGGCGTACGGCATCGGCATGAAGAAGGGCAACTCGGCCCTGCTCGCCAAGGTCAACGAGGTCCTGAAGAAGGCCAAGGAGAACGGCGAGTACGACCGGATCTACGAGAAGTGGTTCGGCAAGAAGCCGGAGAAGAAGTGACCGGCTGGGTGGAATCGCCGCTCCTCCGTCGCGGCGGCTCGGCCGCCGGGAAGTCGGCCCATCGCGGCGCGTTTCGCCCCGATCGAACAGCGTGATCGGGGCGAAAGGCACCGCGACAGGCCGACGCGGCCTCGCACACCCTCGGGGCCGGTGCTCACGCAGCACCGGCCCCGGTTCTTGTCCGACCCCCTGCTAGGAGTGCCGAGAGAAATGGCCATGTCCAAACGCCGGCGGGCGATCATGTTCCGCCGGGCGCAGTACGCGTTGCTGCTCGTGATCGTCGCGCTGATCGCGGTGTTCGCGGACTGGGAAGACATCCGCAAGTCATTCTTCAACCTCGACACCGCGGCGGGCATGTTCCCCACCGTCATCCAGACGGCGCTGGTGAACACCATCATCTACAGCGCCTTCGGCTTCGCGATCGGCCTCGGCCTCGGCCTGCTGCTGGCGCTGATGAAGCTGTCGCCGGTGGCGCCGTGGCGGTGGATCGCCACCGCGTACATCGAGTTCTTCCGCGGCGTGCCGGCGCTGCTGGTGTTCGTCGCGCTGAGCGTGGCGGTGCCGCTGGCGTTCGGCCTGAAGTTCGACATCAACTCCACGGCCGGCCTCGCGCTGGGCATCGTCGGCTCGGCCTACATCGCCGAGACGATCCGCGCGGGCATCCTGGCGGTGCCCAAGGGCCAGATCGAGGCGGCGCGGTCGCTGGGCATGTCGCCCGGCCGCACGCTGGTGACGGTGACCATCCCGCAGGCGTTCCGGATCATCCTGCCCCCGCTGACCAACGAGCTGATCATGCTGATCAAGGACTCGTCGCTGATCAGCGTCGTGGGCCTGACCGCCGCGGACTACGAGCTGACTAAGTTCGGCCGGGAGACGCTGAGCCGGTCGCCGTCGCTGACGCCGCTGCTGGTCGCGGGCCTGTGCTACCTGATCATCACGCTGCCGCTGGGCCACCTGTCGCGGCACTTGGAGAAGCGGACCGGCGGCCGGAAGATCGGCACGCCGGAGTCGACCGGGCTGGGGGTGTCGGCATGACCGACGTCGCGGTGGAGATCACCGGGCTGAAGAAGTCGTTCGGGCCGCTGGACGTCCTCAAGGGCATCGACGTGTCGGTCGCGCCCGGCGAGGTCGTGTGCATCATCGGGCCGTCCGGCTCGGGCAAGTCGACGCTGCTGCGGTGCGTGAACCTGCTGGAGGAGCCGACCGCCGGCAAGATCGTCGTCAACGGCGTCGAGCTGACCGACCCGGACTGCGACATCGACAAGGCGCGCACCCGGATCGGCATGGTGTTCCAGGGGTTCAACCTGTTCTCGCACCTCAGCGTGCTGAACAACCTCACCGTGGCGCAGCGCAAGGTGCTCAAGCGCGGTGAGAAGGAGGCGCAGCAGATCGCGCTGCGCAACCTCGAGCGGGTCGGGCTGTCGGAGAAGGTCAACGCCATGCCGGCGCAGCTGTCCGGCGGGCAGCAGCAGCGGGTGGCGATCGCGCGGGCGCTGTCGATGGACCCGTCGGTGATGCTGTTCGACGAGCCGACCTCGGCGCTGGACCCCGAACTGGTGGGCGACGTGCTGGGCGTGATGCGGGCGCTGGCCGACGAGGGCATGACCATGCTCGTGGTGACGCACGAGATGCAGTTCGCGCGCGAGGTGGCCGACCGGGTGCTGTTCATGGACGGCGGGTACGTGGTCGAGGAGGGTCCGGCGGCGCAGGTCATCGGCGACCCTCAGCACGAGCGGACCCAGTCGTTCCTGGCGCGCGTGCTCGACCCGACCCACCAGGGTCCTTCGGCGTAACTTTCCGCGTTCGCTTGCGGGCTCGGCGGGTTTGCCCGCATTGTCGATCACATGACTGAGGTGGGCGCGCGGGAGCTGGACGTGTTCGACCCCAGCCCGCCGCGCGCCTTCCGCATGCCCGCCGCGGACGTGCTGCGCGGGTTGGGCGAGAGCGCGTTCCGGCTCGGGTTGCGGCGGCCGTCGGTGCCGCCGGTGATCCGGGTGGAGGACCGGTTCCTGACCGGGGTGCTCGACCTGCGGGCCGTGGAGCTGAACTACCTGCTGGAGTTCGTCCGGTGCCGGTTCGAGGAGGCGCCGGACCTGCGGCAGGGGCGGCTGGCCGGGGTGGTGTTCAGCGGGTGCCGGCTGCCCGGCCTGTGGGGGCGCAACCTCAGCAGCGCCAACGAGGTGTCGCTGGCGGGGAGCACCGTCGAGGGCCTGGTGGACCTGACCGACGCCGACATCGCCGGGTCGCTGGAGCTGCGCGACGCGCGGCTGGTGGCTCCCGGCGGGCTCGCGTTGCACGCCGACCGGGTGAAGCTGGCCGGTGCGCTGCTGGGGCAGGGCGTCTCGGTGTCCGGCGAGCTGCGGATGGCCGGGGCGCAGGTGGGCGGGAACTGCAACTTCTCCGGTGGGACGTTGAGCAACCCCGGGGCGCACTCGGTGAACGCCACCGGGGTGCACGTGGGCGGGAACCTGCTGCTCAGCGGTTCGACGATCCACGGGACCGTGCTGCTGGCCAACGCCCGGGTGGACTCGGCGCTGACGCTGCGGGGTGCGGAGTTGGCGGCGGGGAGGGTGGACGAGGAGGCGGGCCTGGACCCGCACGCGGACCCGGCGTCGACGTTGGTGCTCGACCGGGTGACGGTGGACGGGGACGTGCAGCTGGACCGGGACTTCCGCAGCGCCGGGACGGTTCGGATGGTGAACGCGACGCTCGGGGGCTCGCTGTCGCTGTCGGGTGGGCGCTTCGACGCGCGGCCGGGGGCTTCGGCGGACGGGACTGTGCGGGCGCGGGCGGGCGAGGATTCCGGGGAGACCGCGCCGGTGCGCGCCGAGACCGCGTTGAAGGCCGCCGAGGCTGGGTCGGGGCCGACCGGGAAGGCCGCCGAGGCCGCGCAAGGGCCGGCGGGGAGGGCCGCCGGAGCTGCGCTGGGGCTGGCCGCGAAGCTCACCCGGGCCGCGCCGGGGGCGGCCGGGAGGGCTGCCGAGGCTGCGTCGGGGCCGGCTGGGAGGGCGGCCGAGGCTGGGCCGGGGCCGGCCGCCGAGGCTGCGTCGGGGGTGGCAGGGAGGGCCGCCGAGGCTGCGTCGGGGGCGGCCGGGAGGGCCGCCGAGGCTGCGTCGGGGGTGGCAGGGAGGGCGGCCGAGGCTGGATCGGGGGCGGCCGTGGAGCCTGTCGAGGCCGCGCTGGAGGGTGCTGCGGTGGCCGAGGGCGAGGGGGCGGGTGAGGTGTTGGGCGTGGCCTCCGGCCCCCGTCTCGATCGTCTCACGGGGGACCGACAGAACGGTGTGGGGCGGGTGGCGGAGCCGACCGGGTTCGGGCGGGCGTTGCACCTGGACGGGGCTCAGGTCGGTGGGGACGTCGTGGCTCGGCACGCCCATGTGCGTGGGCAGATCCGGATGGTGGACCTCCAGGTCAAGGGCAGTCTCACGCTCGACGGCTCCGAGCTGGACAACCCCCGTGCGGACGCGGTGCTCGGGAACCGGTCGCACATCGGCAGCAACCTGACCGCCCGGGAAGTGGAAGTCGCGGGTGGGTTGGAGCTGCGGGGGGTGCGGATCGGGGCCAACCTCGACCTGCGCGGGAGTCGGATCACCCAGCCCGGGCGCTACCGGCACATGCCCGCCGGGAAACCGTCGTTGGACGTCGGGGGCGCGGTCATCGGGCGGGACCTGATCTGTGCGGGCGGGGTCAAGGAGTTCGTGGCGCACGGGGGTGTGCGGGCGCGGCGGGCGCAGGTGGGGCGGATGGCGAACTTCAGCGGATCCGTTTTGGGGGACAAGCTCGACAGCCACGCCCTGAACGCGCTCGGACTCCAGGTGCAGGAGCTCGTGCTGACGCCGATCACCCCGCCGCGCGGGGACGTCACCCTGCGCCAGGTCCGCTGCACCTCGCTGGACGACAACGAGGCGTTCTGGTCGGCGACCGGCTACATCGACCTGGAGGAGTTCCGCTACGACTCGCTGCGCAACCCGATCGACCTGCGCGACGACGGCGAGGTGGACCGCCGGCTGCGGTGGCTGCGCCAGGCCATGCGGCGCGCCTACCGGCCCGGCCCGTACGACCAGTTCGCCGAGATGCTGCGCGCGTCCGGCAACGACGAGCACGCCGCCACCGTCCTGGTCGAGAAGCAGCGCCTGCGGTACCGGGCCGTGGCCGAGGGGCGGCGGTGGCTGGGGCCGCTGGTGCTGGTGTGGAGCTGGTTGCAGCGGTCGATGGTCGGGTACGGGTACCGGCCGGCTCGCGCCCTCGCGTGGCTCGTGGTGTCCTGGGTGCTGGGCAGTGTCTGGTTCTCCGTCCGGCCGAAGCTGGAGGTGATCAACGCCGATGACCGCCTGCCGTGGAACCCGTGGTTGTTCACGATCGACCTGGTGGTGCCGATCGTGGACTTCGGCAACAAGAACCGGTGGCAGCTGGCCGGCGCCTCCCAGTGGATCGGCGCCGCGTTGATCGTGACGGGGTGGGTCCTGGCCACGACGGTGGCCGCGGGTCTCACGCGGATGCTCAAGCGCTGACCGCACTCCTGCGGGTGGTTGGTGCCGGTTTGGGGGATTCCACATCGGACGTCGCAGTGCTGAGGTCGAATCATGGTCGTCGTCGAGTCCACCGACTTGTTCGTCGGCTCCCTGCAAGTCGTCCGCGTGCGCACCACCGACCACGACGGTCCGGTGCACGTCCACGTCGAGGGCGACGGGATCCGCAGCGCGCGCCACGGCCCGGACTCGCCTCCCGGCCTGTTCGGCCACGAGGTGCCGGTCGACGTGTCCGGCCACCCGCCCGGCACGGTCCTGCCCGCGCGGGCCGTCGTGCGGCACGGGGACGAGCACCACGAGGTCGACTTCGAGCTGACCGTCGCCGAGCCGGGGCGGACGCTGCACCTGGTGCCCCAGGCGGCGGATGTGGACGGCGTGCGCGGTCACCTGGCGCTCGCGCTGGCCGACCCGTCCTACCGGTTCGGCCTGCTCGCCGCCCTGGTCGAGCCCTACCTGGACACCCGCCCGGAGGACCGGGAGCCGCTGGCCGCGCTGATCGAGCAGAACCGGGTGCAGCTGGTCGACCGGCTGCTGCCGGCCAACAGCGCGTCCGTCGAGCGGGCGGACACGCTCGCCGACGCCGAGCGGGCCGCGTTCGACCGGCTGCGTGGCACGCGCGCGCGGCACGTGGCGCTGGTCGGCGAGGGGCGCTGGTTCCGGCAGATGCACCACGACTGGAACTCGCGGTACTCGTCGCCCCGGTTCGTGTGCTCGCTGCCCCAGGACGTGCCGGTGCCGCAGGGGATCGAGGTGCGCGCGGCGACGCGGGTGGTGGAGGAGGCGGAGGCGTTCGCGTCGCTGGTCGCCGAACCGCCGGAGGACGTGCTGGCCCACGTCCGCGCGCGGCTCGCGGACGACGCGGACCCGCTGGTGTCGTCGCGGGAGGCCCACGCCCTGGCCTCGGAGGTGCGGGACACCGTCCTGCGCAAGCTGTCGTCCATTGTGGACACATCCGGCCCCGGTGTGCCGGTCGTGGTGTGGAACCCGTTGGCGCGCAAGCGTTCCGGCATGGTCGAGGTGCGGCTGGAGGACGAGCTGTCCGAAGTGTCCGTGGTGTCGGCGGACGGTGTGCACCCGTGTGTCCACGAAGGTCACACGGTGGTGTTCCACGCCGGGAACGTGCCCGCGCTGGGGTGGAAGGTGTTCCACCTGACCGGCGGGACGTCGCAGGGGTGGACGCGCGGCGGCGGCACGCAGATCGCCAACTCCGCCCACCTGCTCACCGTCGAGCCGGCGCACGGCGGCGTGGTGACCAGCCTGGTGCGGCTGGTGGACGAGGCCGAACTCCTCGCACCCGCCGTCGGCAACGACCTCGGCGCCACCGAGCCCGCGACGGTGACCGTGTGGCACAGCCCGGTCGGCGAACGGGTCGTGGTGCGCGGGCGGACCGGTGGCGTGGCGTACGCGCAGACCCTGACGCTGTGGGAGGGCGTGGACTGGGTGGACTGCGTGACCTCGGTGGACGACGTGCCCGGCGAGCTGCGGGTGCGGTGGCCCGGGGTCGAGGAGGTCGTGCGGCCGGCGGACTTCCCGCAGCAGCAGACCGTCGAGTACGCGGTGCCGTGCGGCGACCCGGCGCGGGCGGAGCAGGAGTGCGCGCACCGGCTGGTCGCGGTGGTCGGTGTCGACGGGTCGGGGCTGCTGCCCGCGTCCGGCACGCCGACCGAGCCGGCCGACGTCGGCCCGATCACCACCTCGACCGAACCCGGCCCGCTGTTCGCCGACCACCTGCGGCACGAGCGCGGTCCGGCCCTGGGTCGGCCGCCGGTGGGCGTGCGGTTGCGGGGCGAGCGCGAGGTCGTGGTGACGTCGGCGGCCGACGACGAGGTGACCGGACGCGTGCGCCTGGTCGCGCCGCCGGGGTGGTGGGCCACGCCGGCGGAGGTGCCGTTCACGCTGCCGCCCGGCGGGTCCGCGAGGGCCGCGGTGTCGGTCGAACGACCCCGGTGGGCCGCGCCCGGCCTGTACCCGGTGCGGGCGCAGGTGGACGTCGAGCCGGTCGTCGAGGACGTGCTGCTGGTGGACGTCCCGGAGTGGGGCGGTCCGCCCTGGGACGACGGCCCGGTGCAACCGCTGTGGATCGCGCGCCCGCCCGAGCCGGTGTCGCTGCACCCCGGTGAGCGGGCCGAGGTGCGGGTGGCCGTGGCGTCGGCGTTGTGGGCGCCGGTCGCGGTCGAAGTGCGGCTCGTGAGCCCTTGGGGGACCTGGGACTTCGTGCGGCCGTGGGTCCAGGGCGGCGAGGTGCCCGCGCGGGGGCGAGCGGAGTTCGCGTTCTCGGTCGCGGCGCCCCGCTGGGCGACCGCGGGCCGGTGGTGGCTGCGTGCGAAGGCGGCGGGCGCGGGCCTGGTGCGCCGCTCCCCCGCCGTGCCGCTGGAAGTCGTGGCCTGAACAGCGACGAGCCCCGCCCGGCTCGGTGGCCGGACGGGGCTCGACTACACCGTCCTCAGTGGACAGCGACCGGCTTGACCCGAGGGCTGTCCTCGTCGACGTGGTAGTCGTCGTCGGTGGTCTCGTCGGTGCCGTTGAACGCCCGCAACTGCCGGGCCACCAACGTCACCAGGACCGCGACCAGCAGGTTCGCCACCACGGCCACGGCGCCCACGTAGATCTGGACCGTGGACCCGGCGAACGGGTGCCAGCCGAACAGCGACAGCTTGTCCAGGGCCAGCGCCGAACCACCGAAGTGCGGGCGCTTCCCGTCCGCGCTGGGGATGTTGTACAGCAGCCACATGCCCCAGCCCATGCCGACGATCCAGCCGGCGATGAGGCCGTAGACGTGGAACCACCGGGTGTAGAGCGCGATCGCCACGGCGGGCAGCGTCTGGAGGATCATGACGCCGCCGATGAGCTGGAGGTCGATGGAGAACTGCGGGTCGATGAACACGATGAACGCGACCGCGCCGAACTTCACCACCAGCGAGGCGAGCTTGGCCTGCTTGGCCTCCTGCGCCGGGGTGGCGTCCTTCTTCAGGTACTCCTTGTAGATGTTGCGGGTCCACAGGTTCGCCGCCGCGATGGACATGATCGCCGCCGGCACCAGCGCGCCGATCCCGATCGCCGCGAACGCGACGCCGGCGAACCAGGACGGGAACTCCTGGCCGAACAGCTCGGGCACGATGGTGTTGGTGTCCGGGCGGCCGGTGGCCTGGTTGGTGATCGGCTTGACGCCCGCGCTGATCGCGACGAAGCCCAGCATCGCCAGCAGGCCCAGCAGCAGCGAGTACGCGGGCAGCGCCACCATGTTGCGCTTGATGACGTTGCGCCCGCGCGAGGCCAGGATGCCGGTCAGCGAGTGCGGGTACAGGAACAGCGCCAGCGCGGAGCCCAGCGCCAGGGTGGCGTACTGGAGCTGGTTGTTGGCGTTGAGCAGGATGCCGTCGCCCTTGGCGGGCGTGGCGTCGAACTTCGCCTGGGCGCTGTCGAACACCGCGCCCCAGCCGCCGAACTTCGACGGCAGGTAGATCACCGCGACCAGGATCACGATGTAGATCAACGTGTCCTTGACGAACGCGATGAGCGCCGGCGCGCGCAGGCCGGACTGGTAGGTGTACAGCGCCAGGATGACGAAGGCGATGAACAGCGGCGCGTGGCCCAGCACGCCGCCGCCGTTGAGGCCCATGCTGCGCAGCACGGCCTCCAGGCCGACCAGCTGGAGCGCGATGTAGGGCATCGTGGCGACGATGCCGGTGATCGCGACCAGCAGCGCGAGCCAGTGCGAGCCGTACCGGCCGCGAACGAAGTCGGCGGGCGTCACGTAGCCGTGGACGCGGGACACCGACCACATGCGGACCAGCGGCAGGAAGACGATCGGGTACAGGATCACCGTGTACGGCAGCGCGAAGAAGCCCATCGCGCCCGCGCCGAACACGAGGGCGGGGACGGCGACGAACGTGTACGCCGTGTAGAGGTCACCGCCCACCAGGAACCAGGTGATCCACGAGCCGAACTTCCGCCCGCCCAGGCCCCACTCGTCGAGGTGGTCGAGCGTGTCGCCCCGCTGCCACCGGGCCGCGAAGAATCCCAGCACGGTGACCAGCAGGAACAGCGCGCTGAACACCACGAGTTCGGTCCACTGCATCTACTTCGCCCCCTCGTCCAGGTCGTCCACGCCCAGCCGGTCGGGCTTGCCCGTCACGGTCGGTTGATCCTTCGTCTTCACGTAGACGATGCCGACGCAGATGACGCCCAGCGGGACGAAGACGAACTGGTACCAGTAGAAGAACGGCATCCCGAACAGCCGTGGCTGGTCCGAGTTGAACCACGGCGTGATCAGCATGAGCAGGGGAACCAGGAGCAGCAGGTTCCACCAGCTCCAGCGCAGGCTGGAGTGTCGAGCAGACGGCATGTGTGCCCTCCGTGCGGCCCGGATGACAGGGTGTCGCGCGATGCTAGGCCCACGGGGGGACGGCCGTCACGGTGTCCGGTGGATTACCTACCGGTGACGTAGTTGAATCGTGATCCTTTTTCACTCACCGCGCAGGGCCGTCACCAGCTGGTGTTCGGCCGTCTCAAAATAGGCCGAGAGCGAGTCGACGGCGTTCTGGATCGCCCCCGCCTCCAGGTGCGCGGTGATCTCCAGGTTGCCCGGCAGGTAGTCCTCGTGGAAGCGCTTCGGGTCGTCCATGACGTGGAAGGCCAGGCGCAGTTCGGCCAGCAGGCGCTCGGTCTCCTCGTTCAGGCGGGCGCTGCCGGCCAGGGCGGTGAGGGCCTGGTGGAACCTGATGTTGTGGGTGCCGACCGCAGTCCAGTCGCCCTTGGTGGAGGCCTCGACGGCGTGGTCCACGGCGGTGCGGACGGCTCGTTTGGCCTCGTCGGGGGCCTGCGGGTAGGCGCGGACGGCGCCGCACTCGATGATCCGGCGGGCGGCGTAGAGGTCGGCGATGTCGCGCCAGTCGGGTTTCCGGACGAAGACGCCCTTGCTGTACTCGTGCACCAGCAGGCGCTCGTGGGTGAGCAGGCGGAAGGCTTCGCGGAGGGTGTTGCGGGAGACGCGGAGGGCGTCGCCGAGGACCTTCTCGTTGAGCTGCTGACCGGGCCGGATCTCGCCGCCCAGGACGCTGGCGCGCAGCTTGTCGGCGACCTTCTCCGCCGTGCTGGACCGGTCGATGTCCGCGCGGTCCGCGGCCAGGGTCCGCAGCCAGTCGTCCGCGTCGACGCTCGTCATGGTGCCGAGTCTAGTGGTTCAACACGTCAATCGGAGTATTGCTGGATTGTTGAACAATCCCTACATTGAACGACAGGGAGGTGGTGGCCGTGGACCTGAACGCGGATCTGGGGGAGGGCTTCGGGCGGTGGGCGCTCGGCGACGACGCCGCGTTGCTGACGTGGTGACCAGTGCGAACGTGGTCTGCGGGTTCCACGCCGGCGGCCCGCTGATCATGCGGCGGACTTGTGAGCGGCGGACCTGTGAACTGGGCGGCGGCGCGGGGTGTCGCGGTGGGCGCGCACGTCGGGTACCCGGGCCTGGCCGGGTTCGGGCGGCGGTTCGTGGACGTCGAACCGTCCGTGCTGACCGCCGAGGTGCTCTACCAGCTCGGCGGGTTGGACGCCTGGAGGGTGCGGTCGGTGGATGGGCACTTCGTGCGGCTGCGCGTGGACTCCCTCTGCGTCCACGGGGACGGTCCGGGCGCGGTCACCCTCGCGCGGGCCGTGCGGGACGCCCTGGTCGCGGCCGGTGTTCCCGTCGCCGCCGTGGACACCAGGCTCGGCGTCTCAGCTGTCAAAGGTCGGGGGTGGTGGGCCTCGCGGGGCTTCGCCAGGATCGGTGCGTGATCAGGCGAATGCACAGCGTGGTGGTGTTGGCGGTCGGCCTGGGTGTTCTCGGGCTGCCGGCGGTGGCTTCGGCGGAGGCCGGGTGCTTCGACCCGAGCGCCCCGCTGACCGTCGAGGAGCAGCGGTTGGACGACGCCCTGACGCCCGGCGCCCCGGCGGTCGGGCCGGAACTGGCGCGGTTGGGCGGGTTCGAGCCGCTCGTCCGGGGGTTCACCGAGCGGTTGTGCGCCGTGCGGACCCCCGGTGGCGCGGACACCCTCGCCGCCGAGACCGGGCGAGAGCTGTGGCGGGCGGCGGTGGACCGGGCCCGCGACGAGCGGGAGTGGGACGCCTACGACGATCGGCCGCTGTACTGGGCGCGGCTCCAGGTGACCGCGGCGGTGCGGCAGTGGCGGCCCCGGTTCGACTTGTCCTCCGGCGACCGCGCCCTGCTGGTGCGGCGGGTGGACCGGGCGTCGCGCGGGGTGGACGACGTGCGGTTCGGCGGCGTGGGGCGGCGGATCCTGCTCACCGGGTTCGACCCGTTCCAGCTCAGCGGGACCTCAGTCCGGCGCAGCAACCCGGCGGGCGCGGCGGCGCTGCGGCTGGACGGGGCCGTCGTGCAGACCCCGGACGGTCCCGCCCGCGTCGAGGCCGCGGTGCTGCCCGTGCTGTGGGGGTCGTTCGACGAAGGGGTCGTCGAACAGTTCTACGGCGGCGCGATCCGGCGCGGCCTGCGGCCCGACGCGCTGGTCACGGTCAGCCAGGGCCGGCCGGGCCGGTTCGACGTCGAGCGCTGGGCCGCGCGGTGGCGGGGCGGGTTCGCCGACAACAACGACATCGGGGCCAGGGGCACCGTGCCCGACGCCGCCGGCTGGCCGCAGCCCGCGCTGGAGTTCATCGAGACCTCCCTGCCCTGGCAGCGGATGGTGGACGCGGGCACCACACCGTTCCCGGTGCACTACAACCGCTCCTTCTGCGAGTGGCCGATCGGCACCACCCCCGGCACCGGCACGCCCAGCTGCCGGGCCGACGAACCCACGCCGGGCGCGGTCGCCGCAGTGGGCAGCGGCGGCGACTACCTGTCCAACGAGTCGATGTACCGGGCCAACCGGGTCCGGCTCGGCCTGGGCTCGACCGCCGCCGGCGGCCACCTGCACACCCCCGTGCTGCGGCAGCCGGTCGACCCGACCGCACTGACCGACGCGGCCTTCGAGGCCGAACGCCGGTCGATCGCCGATCAGGTGCGGGCGCTGGTGTCAGTAGTCTGATCATCGTGCGACGCAGGCGGGCGGCGGTGGGTGTCGGACTGCTGTCGCTCGCCCTCCTCACGGGCTGCACCAGTCCCGTGCCGGGGACGCCGGACGGCGAGGTGGTCCGGCCGTCGATCACGCCCAGCGTGAAGGAACTCCCCCAGCACAGCCAGTGCACGGACGGCGCGCTGAAGGTGGTGCCCTGCACCGAACCGCACGAGGCCGAAGTCGTCGCCATCGGCCAGTTCACCGGATTGGGTGACGCCTACCCGAGTGAACGGGACCTGCGGCGCAGCGCGATCCCCGCGTGCCGCACCGCCCTCGCCGCCTACCTGGGCAGCACCGACCACGACGCGACCCGCCTCCAGCCGCAGGTCCTCTGGGTGAGCCGGGACGGCTGGGCGCGCGGCGACCGCTGGCGGCTGTGCACAGTCGTGGAGATCGGCCCCGACGGACAGCGCAAGAAGCGGACCGGGCCGCTGAAGAGCGTGCTCAAGGGCGAGGGGTTCGCCCAGGTGCAACTGTGCGCACAGGGGTCACCGGGAGTGGACGAGCAGCTCAAGATCGTCGGCTGCGACACCCAGCACCGGGCCGAGGCCGTGCCGGGTGTGCTCAACATCGGCGCGCACACCTCGCCCACCCCGTCCCAGGAGCAGGTGGACGCCAAGGCGAAGGACCACTGCGCCACCGCCGTCACCGGGTACGTGGGGGCCGAACGGCCGGACGTCTTCCCCTCCTGGCGGGCGTTCGGCAGCCAGGCCTGGTCCGAGGGCTACACGACGGTCGTCTGCTACGCCGAGGCGACCCGGCCGTTCACCGGACGCCTGTGGGGACTGGCCGACAAGCCGCTCCCCGGCTGACCCACAGGCTGTGCACAGCTTCGTCCACAACCTGTGGACAACTACCGCCGGCGCAGCGCCACCACGAGCAGCAGCACGCCCACCGCGACCGGCGCGCCGCTCTCCAGCACCGGCCTGAGCACCGGCAACGGCGGGAAGTAGCCCAGTTCGTAGACCACCGACGCGGCCACGGCGGTCAGTCCACCGACGAGGGGCGCGCTTGGGGACAGCCGCCCCAAGGTCATCAACCCCACCAGGAGTCCCGCCAGTCCCAAGCCCACCAGCCCGCGCCAGCGCAACTCGTCGAACTGGTCGATCCCGTACCCCCACGCGAAGGCCCCCGCCACCACCAACGCCGGCCCCAACAGCACCCCGAGGACGTGCCACCACCACCGCGTGCGCGGGCGAGCGGGCTCCGGCTCCGGCGCGCCGTTCCCGGACGACGGCGGCGTGGTGCCCGGCGCCACCGGGTAGTAGCGCACGATGCCGGTCTGCGGCCCGACCTGCACGTCCCGAGGCCCGTCGAAGTGCAGGCCGCCAGGGAGATCGTCCTGCTGGGTCACACTCCATTGGTACCTCCGGACCAGTCCGGAAACACGTGGAGTCACCAAAAAGAGACCCTGGTGGACGCCGTTGTCCACCAGGGTCTCGGGCTCACGGCGTCAGCCGAGGCGCTGCTTCAGGGCCTCCAGCTCGTCGCGCAGCGAGGTCGGGACCTTCTCGCCGATCTTCGCGAACCACTCCTCGATCAGCGGGATCTCGGCGCGCCACTCGTCGGCGTGGAACTCCAGGGCGGCCTCGACGTCCTCGCGCGGCGCGTCCAGACCGGTCAGGTCCAGCTCGTCGGCGGTCGGCACGTGGCCGATCGGGGTCTCCTGTGCGGCGGCCTTGCCCTCGATGCGCTCGATGGCCCACTTCAGCACGCGCGAGTTCTCGCCGAACCCGGGCCACAGGAAGCGCTTGTCCTCGCCCCGGCGGAACCAGTTGACGTAGAAGATCTTCGGCAGCTTGTCCGCGTCGGCCGACTTGCCGGTGTCGATCCAGTGCTGGAAGTAGTCACCGGCGTTGTAGCCGATGAACGGCAGCATCGCCATCGGGTCGCGGCGCACCACGCCGACCTGGCCGACCGCCGCGGCGGTGGTCTCGCTGGACAGCGTCGCGCCCATGAACACGCCGTGCTGCCAGTCGCGGGACTGGGTGATCAGCGGGACGGTCGTGGCGCGGCGGCCACCGAAGAAGATCGCCGAGATCGGGACGCCGTTCGGGTCGTCCCACTCGGGGGCCTTGATGTCGCACTGCTCGATCGGGGTGCAGTAGCGCGAGTTCGGGTGCGAGGACAGCTCGTCCGAGCCCGGCGTCCAGTCCTGCTTCTTCCACGAGGTCAGGTGGGCCGGCGGCTCGCCCATGCCCTCCCACCACACGTCGCCGTCGTCGGTCAGCGCCACGTTGGTGAAGAGCGAGTTGCCCTTCTCGATGGTGCGCATCGCGTTCGGGTTGGTGTGGTAGTCCGTGCCCGGCGCGACGCCGAAGAAGCCGTTCTCCGGGTTCACCGCGTACAGGCGGCCGTCCTCGCCGAAGCGCATCCACGCGATGTCGTCGCCGAGGGTCTCGACCTTCCAGCCCGGGATGGTCGGCTCCAGCATGGCCAGGTTGGTCTTGCCGCAGGCGCTGGGGAACGCGGCGGCGATGTAGTACGCCTTGTTCTCCGGCGAGGTCAGCTTGAGGATCAGCATGTGCTCGGCGAGCCAGCCCTCGTCGCGCGCCATCACCGAGGCGATGCGCAGCGAGTAGCACTTCTTGCCCAGCAGGGCGTTGCCGCCGTAACCCGAGCCGAACGACCAGATCGTCCGCTCCTCGGGGAAGTGGGTGATGTACTTCGTGTCGTTGCACGGCCACGGCACGTCGGCCTGGCCGGGCTCCAGCGGCGCGCCGATCGAGTGCAGCGCCTGCACGAACTCGGCGTCCTCGCCGAAACGGGCCAGCGCCTTGGTGCCCATGCGGGTCATGATGTGCATGGAGACGACGACGTACTCGGAGTCGGTGATCTCGACGCCCAGCATCGGCTTCTCGGCGTCCAGCGGACCCATGCAGAAGGGGATCACGTACATCGTGCGACCGCGCATCGAGCCGCGGTACAGCTCGGTCATGATCGCCTTCATCTCGGCGGGGTCCATCCAGTTGTTCGTGGCGCCGGCGTCGGCCTCGTCCACGGAACAGATGAAGGTGCGCTCCTCGACCCGCGCGACGTCGGTCGGGTCGGAGGCGGCCCAGAACGAGTTGGGTTTCTTCTTCAACGGAACGAACGTGCCGGCGTCCACCAGTTTCGCCGTCAGGCGGTTCCATTCGTCCTGGGAACCGTCGGCCCAGACGACCTCGTCGGGGCAGGTCAGCTCGGCGACCTCCCGCACCCAGGACAACAGGCGCGCGTGGTTGGTGGGTGCCTGGTCGAGACCGGGAATGGTCACTGCCGTCATCTCGTCTCGTCTCCTAGCTGAGCGCCAGCCCACGTGGACGCCGTTGTCCTGGTGGGACGTCCTCGGGAATGGCTCCGCCCGCCCGGTGGAGGGCGTGCCGTTTAAGGGGATAGACGGAGGTTAGCCGGGTTAATCCTCGGTAACGCACATCTGACCTGTCGGCTCTCTCACAAAACCGATTCTGGAATCGATTCAGCACCCGATCACCACAAACCGGGCTGTGACCTGGGCTTTAGTTCGGGGAATGCAAGGGCCGAGCGGTGCGGCGGTGACCACACGGTGAGGTTGCGACTTCGTGACGTTGTGAGAGCGCTCTCACGTTGGGGTGCAAGAATTGCAGGAGAAATGTCCGGATTCCGCGGTGGCCGGTGTTCAGCTCGGCAGGCGGTGTTCCGGGTCGCCCATCGGCGTTCCGCCGCCCCGGCCGTCCCCAGGCCGTTCTTCGCCGTCCTCAAGGGCGGGCCGGCGACCGTCGAGGAGCCACGCGACGCTGAACGACGGCGACTTCCACACCATCAGCAACAGCACCCCCAGGTACGCCAGGAACCCGGCCGCCAGCCCGATGCCATACGCACCGAACAACGCGGTGCCCGCCGGGAACAACGCGAGCACCGCCGCGCCGCCCACGATGCCCATCAGCGACGTGAGCTGCGACAACGACACCTTGTCGGTGCGGTAGCGGTTCACGAAGTACAGGTTCCAGCCCAGCACGAACCCGAACGCGCCGGCACCCACCAGCTCGATCACGCCTCGACCTCCTCCACCACCGCGGGCACGACCCGGACGTCGGCGCGCGCCAGCGCCGTGTACGTGAGACCGATCGCGGTCCCGTGGCGCAGCAACTCCAGCCGCGCCTCGCGCAGGGCCCGCCCCACCTCGGCGCCTTCCCTGAGCAACAACGGCACGAACCGGTCGGCGAACGCGCACGCGTCCGGCTCGCGGACGTCCACCTCGGTGCCCACCGTGCCCGCCGCGCCGGCCCACTCGAACATCCCGGCGAGCGGGTTCGCGGTGTCGTCGTCCAGCACGACCGTCCGGCAGCCGTTGAGCAGCACCAGCGGTTGCGAGGTCCACGGCCCGCCCAGCCCCCGCCGCAGCCCGCGCGCGGTCAGCGTCTCGGTCCCGACCCGGACCCAGCCCCGCCCTTCGTAGACCCCGCCGTGGCAGTACAGGTAGACCAGCGCCGGCTGGGTGCCGCGCAGCCGGTCCAGCAGCTCGTCGAGGCGGTCGGTCTCGTGCCAGACGGCGTCGCCCACCTGCTCGCGCAGCGCCTCCAGGTGGCCGTCGCGCAGCCGGAACGCGGGATCGGTCGCCTTGCCCAGCACCACCGTGGGCGGGCGGGACGACAGCGGCACGCGGTCGGGAACGGGCCGGTCGGGGTCGAGCGAGCGCGGCGACCCCAGGTCGAACCGGAACCCCCAGAAACCCGCCGGGCACACGACCCGGTCGGACCCCGTGACGCACCGGCCCTCCAAGCAGACCGGGGAAAGGCGGTTCGCCAGGTCGTCCATGAACCGCTCGCACAGACCCAGTTCCCACGACCCGATCTCGGCCAAGTCGTAGTCGTAGACGAGCGGGACGGGCAGCGGTTGTGTGTCGCCCGCGGGCCACACCACCTGCACGCGCCCCGGCCCGCGCAGGGCCTCGCGCAACACGAAGGGGTCTTCACCGCGACGGCGGACCGCCCGGTCGACGTGGGGCACCATCCCCGACTCGACGGTGCACCCGTGCAGCGCGAGCGCGCCGAGCACCTGCGGCAGCCGCCGCCGGTCCCGGCCGACGTCCTGGGCGTGCCGGTACAGCTCGGCGGCCGTCCGGTTCCACGCGGCGACGTGCGGGGCCGGGATGCGGCCGGTCAGCCGGACCGCGCGGTCGGGGAAGTACGCGTAGACACCGTGCTCGTCCTCGTCGTCGTGGTTGAGCAGGACGCTGAGCACGTGCGGCCGGGTGTGGCGCAGCACGGCGGGGTCGAGGCCGAAGCTGGTCACGTAGTCGCGCTTCGCCGTCCAGCCCCGGCGGTCGGACGTGACCAGGAACGACTGGAGCAGCACGCCCCGGCAGTACAGGTTGCAGCGCAGCCGCCCCGCCCCGCGCACGGTGACGGTGACCGGTCCGGCCGCCGCCGTGGTCAGGTCGAGGCGGACGGGCGACTGCGGGCCGTCGAACACCACCACGTCCAGCGGCACCGGGTCCCCGGGCGGGCCGGCGGCGGGCAGCGCGCCGATGTCGAGGGTCAGCCGGTAGCGGCGGTCGGGGCGCAGCGGACGGGTGACCGGGTGCCGGCGTCCGTCCACATCGGACAGCGCGAGCCGGACCGGCCGGACTCCCGGTCCGCCCTCCCACCTCGGCGGACCGGGCGGCCACCGACGCGGGCGCAACCACCACCACGTGCCGAGCAGCGCCAACGCCAGGACCACCCCGGCGGGCAGGGCGAGGTCCGACCACCGGAACGCCACCGGCGCGGGCGGAGCGGCGATCGTCGGCGGTTCCCGCGGCGCTTCTACCCGCGACACCTCCCCGACCACGGTCGTCGTGCCCAGCACGACCTCGTCGGCCTGCCGGCGGTGGAACCCCGGCGCGTACTTGCCCACCTTGACCGTGACGGGCGCGTTCGGGCCGAGCGTGCTGCCCGCGACCGGGGTGTGCGACTTGACCAGGCCGTTCTCGGCCGAGTTCGGGGTCCAGGCGTCCTGCGCGGTGAACGGGCCGGTCCAGCCGAGCGAGCGCAACCGCTGCTCCGCCACCGCGGGCGTGTCACCGACCAGCGACGGCATCACGATGGCCGGCTTAGTAGTGCTCGCCGGCGGCGGCGTGGACTTCGACGAGGACGATGACGAGGACGACGTCGGCCCGGCGACCGTTGGCACCTCGGGCTGGGCCGGCGGCGGCACGGGGGTGCCCGGCCGCCCACAACCCCGGCACACCAACGTTTGCAGCCCGGTCGGGTGGTCCGCGCGGACGGTGATCGTCGCGCGCAGCGGCCTGGTCTGCTCGCACCCGCCCACCGGCCGGTCGCCCAGGACGAGCACGCACTCCCGTCCGCCGACCAGGTCTGCCGCCACGACCTCGTACGTGCCGCCGCGCCGCACCTCGTCCGGCAGTGCCCCGCTCGCGCCGAACACGACCGCCAGCACGACCGCCACCACCGCGCCCGGACCGACCATCGTCCCTCCCCGTGAGCAGCCGACTACGGGCTGTCCCTTACACAGGAGGGTTTCGGTCGGAAACGGATACGGCACGATCGGTGGAACGCGGAGATCACTCGATCAGATGATGCCAACCTCGGCCGGTCCGGCCCACCGGCACACGTCACGGTTGGCGGACGACGTCGAGTTCTACGCGCCGTTGGGGTGCGGATCCGCCGGCGGTGTCCAGATCGCGCTGTTCAGCGGGGTGGGCACGGTGCGGTGCACGCGGGAGCAGTTCGCCGAGGTCGCCGTGTACGCGCCGCGGTTGACGTTCGACTCGGCCGGCGACATCACCGAGATCGCCGGCCGCTCCCACCCCTAGTTGGGGCTGATCCACTGCCCGGTCACGGAGTCGATGCGCACGACACCGCTGACCGTCACCTTGCGCTCCTCGGCCGCCGCCGCCCACACCTCGTCGCTGTCCTCGGCGAGGCCGCTGCGGCTGTCGGGCTCGTACTTGCCGTTCTGGTCGATGCGGCCGTGCTCGACCTCGGTCCACTCGTCCTCGCCGGTGTGCTTGGACACCGTGACCTCGCCGTCGGAGGTGATCTCGGTGGCCAGGTCGGCCTTGCCGTCGCCGTCGACGTCGGTGAACAGCCAGGTGTCGCCCTGCTCGTCCTTGACCACGGCGGTGTCGGCGGTGCCGTCGCCGTCGGTGTCCTCGGTGGCCGGGCCGACCTCCTGGTCCGCGCCGTCCTCGATGTCGACGACGATGGACTTGCCCGCGTTCTGGTTGGTCTGCTTGGTGTGGTCGTCGGACGGCTCGACCGCGATCCACTCGCCGGAGCGCTCGTCGAACCGGGCCTGGCCGACCAGTTCGCCGTCCTTGTCGAACGTGCTCATCAGGTCCGCGTCGCCGTCACCGTCGGTGTCGCTGAACGCGAGGTGCCCGCCGTCGTCGGTCTCGACCACGGCGCTCTCGTCGACGCCGTCGTCGTCGAGGTCGTAGGTCGCCTCGGCGGTGTACTCCTCGTCCTCGACGGTGACCTTGAGCTCGCCGTCGGAAGCACCTGTCTCGTCGACGTACACCGGATCCCACCCTCCTGCTGCCGCACAAGTACCGGTAGGACTCACGTTATGCCTGTTCGGTTCCGCTGCGGAACCCGCATCACCCTTTGTCGGGACGTGAACCGATGAGGAGCAGGCAGAACGTCGTCACGGCCGCGACCAGCCCCGCGAGCAGGAGCATCGGGTTCAGGCCGGAGGGCGTCGGGGTGGTCGCGGCCTGGGTGGCGGTCGTCGTGACGGGCGGGGTTGTGGTGACTACTTGCGGTGACTGGACGTGGGGCTGCTGCGGCACTTCCGCGACCGGTTGCGTGGTCTGCGGCGCGGGTTGCGGTGTCTCCACGGGCAACACGGTGATCTCCGCGCGCATGTCGGGGTGCACCGAGCAGTAGTAGGCGTACGTGCCGGGGACGGTGAAGGTGAAGGTCCAGGACTGGCCCGTGGCGAGCATCGGCGACTGGAACGCGGCGGGGCCGGCGGACGTGACGACGTCGTGCGCGGCCTGGTCCTCGTTGGTCCACGTCACGGTGTCGCCGACGCGGACGGTCATCGACCCGGGCTGGTAGGCGTACTGGCGGATGGGCACGGCGTGGCCCTCGGCGGCGTGCGCGGGCGGCGCGGCCAGGGCCAGGAGCAGGGCGACGAAACCGAGCAGGGCGGTTCTCGCGAGCATGGCGGTTCTCCGGGGGGACGGGCGACCCGGACGGCGCTGGCCGGGTCGCGACGCGGTCAGCAGGTCGCCTGCTCCAGCAACGGGGTGAGCATCTGCTCGAGCATCACGGTGTGCTGCTTGACGTAGTTGTCGAACGCCAACGCGTCGTTGACCTGCTGGAGCGGCGACGTCTCCAAGTGCGCGGCCTTGACGTGGGCGATGAACGGTTCGAGCACCGCCCCCTGCACGTTGCTCGCCAGCAACGGGTCGAGCACCTGGCCCAGCATCACGGTGTGCTGCCGGACGTAGTTGTCGA
The DNA here is from genome assembly GCF_037401995.1 of Saccharothrix sp. CCNWYY140. Classification (NCBI taxonomy): domain Bacteria; kingdom Bacillati; phylum Actinomycetota; class Actinomycetes; order Pseudonocardiales; family Pseudonocardiaceae; genus Saccharothrix; species Saccharothrix sp. CCNWYY140. The sequence goes on along the minus strand of NZ_JBBEGC010000008.1, from coordinate 13,066 downwards.
ACGCCAACGCGTCGTTGACCTGCTGGAGCGGCGAGGTCTCCAGGTGCGCGGCCTTGATGTGCGCGATGAGCGGGGCCAGGGACTCCTTCGGCACGCAGTCCGCCGGCGGCGCGGTGGTCGGTGGCGCGGTGGTGGTGGTCGGCGTCGGGTGGGTCGGGTGGCCCGTGGTGGTGGTCGGGGGCGCGGTCGTCGTGGTGGTCGGGGTGGTGCCGGCGACGGTGACGCTCGCCTTCATGTCCGGGTGGACCGAGCAGTAGTACTGGTAGGCGCCGGCCTTGGTGAAGGTGAACGTGTAGGACTGGCCCTTCTGGAGGGTCGGCGAGGTGAACTTCTCCGGGCCGGAGGTGACCACCACGTTGTGCGGCGCGGTGTCCTGGTTGGTCCAGGTGACCGTGTCGCCGACGTTCACGGTGATGCTCGCGGGGCTGTAGGCGTAGCCCACGATGTTCACTTGGTGGGTGGCGGTCGCGGCGGGCTGCGCCTCGGGCGCGTGACCGGCCTGCGCGGCGAGGCCGACCTGCTCGACGCCGGGCGCGGCGGGTGTCGCGCCCGCGGCGGCGAGGCTGAACACCGCGCCCGCGATGCCGAGCGCGGCGAGCACGAGCGCGATCCTCCCGCCCCGCCGGTTGTTCTCTTCGTCCACAGTGGACTCCTCAGTTCTCGCAGGGATCACCGGCCGGGACTGGCGGTGACGAGGAAGGCCGCCGCGCCGAGGACGGCGATCGCGAGCACGGTCTCCAGGGCGACCGTGCGGGCGAAGGGCGCGACGGTGGTGGCGGTGGCCAGTCGGCGGTCCACCCACCTCTTGCTGACCAGGCCCGCGGCGAGCAGGACGCCGAACAGGGCGAGCTTGACCAGCAGGATGCGGGCGTAGTCGGTGGACACCTGGAACCCGTTGAGGCGCCAGGCGAGCAGGGCGCCGGCGGCGGTCAGGACGGTGACCGAGCCGAGGGCGAGCTTCGAGTACCTGGGCACGATCTCGCGCAGGGTGTCAGGGTGGCGGCCGGGCAGCACGCCGATCAGCAGGACGGCCAGCCCGCCCACCCACAGGCTCACGGCGACCAGGTGCACGAGGACCGCCACCTGCGCCCACCAGCCGAGGTCGGGCGCGTGGCCGGTCATGCCGCTGGTGCGCAGGACGCCGAACGCGATCGCACCCGCGCCGACCCGCCACGGCAGCGAGGTCACGGCGGCTCGACCGCGGCGCAGCAGGTCGACCAGGACCACGCCGGCGAGCACCCACAGCAGGGCGCGGGCGGTCCAGGCGCGGCCGAACGGGATGTCCAGCACCGCTTGCACCGTGCCGGTGGTGAGGTCCTGGGGCGAGGTGCGGGCGATCCACGCGGCGGTCAGCAGCAGACCGGCGACCGTGCCCACCGCGCCCAGCAGCCACGCGACGACGACCAGCGCCTTGGGTCGGCGTTCCCGCGCGCCGTCGGGCCAGAGGAAGGCCAGGAACGCGGTGCCGCCGAGGAAGAGGACCGTGCCGGTGTAGTCGACCAGGCGGGCGAGGGTGAGCCACGAGCGGGAGGGGTCGACGGCGAGTGCGATGTTCACGGGGTGCCAACCACTCCGACGACCCGGTTGTCCGGGCCGACGAGCAGGCCGCAGCCACCGAGAAGACCGTTGAGCTGCGCGTTGTCGGTGGTCGTGACGACCTTGGGTGCGGGCTGGGTGAGCGCGCCGCCCAGGGGAAGCGCGCCGCCGAGCGGCAGCCCACCACCCAGGAGCCCACCGCCCAGCCCACCGCCGAGCGGTAGTCCGCCCACCACGCCGGACAGCAAGCTGCTGACCGGGAGGGCCTCCGTCACTCGCACGAGGTCGGTCAGCTGCGCGAGGTCGGTCACCAGGGGCAGGTCGCCGACCAGCGCGCCAAACTGCTTGAGCAGGGCGGCGATCGCGTCGGTGTCGCACGGCGGCGGAGGCGGCGGCGTGGTGCCCGGCGGCGTGGTCGGGTGGGTCGGAGTGGGGTGGGTGGTCTCGGGGTGGGAGGGCGTCGGGTGGGTCACCGCGGGGTGGGTCACCGGCGCCACCGCGTGGGGCGGGTTCTGCGGGATCGGCTGTCCGATGTGGACCAAGGGCGGGGTCGTCGTCGTGACCGGGTGCTCGGGCACGACCGCCTGCCGCGCTTCCTGCTGGGTGGCCGCCGGGGTCGGCACGCGACCCAGGCCCGACGCGTAGCCGAGCACCACCACGACCGTGCCCACCAGGCTCGCCGCGACCACCTGGTCCCTGTTGACCCTCACCGTTGCCCCCGCGGTCCTCGCCGGAAATCGATGGGGCACAGCGAATCAGCCGCACGTGAACGGGCATGTCGTAATCGTGTATCGCCCGTTAAGTGGCCTGCCGAATAGGCCTTCCGGCGCGGGGCGGGAACGGCAATACCGAATTTAATTTCTCGGACAACAATCGCTGACCAGCGGAAACGCTGTCGATCTTACGCCGTCCGGGTGACCCTGCGCACCTCATTCGAACAACGCTCGTTATGCCTTTTTCAGGCACCGACAATACGCCTCAAACGCGGTCGCGCAGCGCCCGGATGCGGGACAACAGGTCGTCCACCTTGGTCCGTCCGGCCCTCAGCTCGGTCACCTGCCGGGTCGCCGCCGCGAGCGCCTTCGAGCGCTCACCCGCCTCCATGCGCAACGCCTTGTCGACCTCGCGCAGCTCCGCCTCGATGGCGTCCACGCGCTTGCCCAGGGCGTCGTCCAGCGCCAGCGACAGCGCCTGCTCGGCCTCGATCAACTGCTCCGCCACGAGTTGGTCCACTGTGGACCGCGCGTCGGCGATGGCGTCGGACAGCCACTGCTTGAGGTGCTGCTTGTCCGCGGAGTGCTTGCGCGTGCGTGCCATCCACCAGCCCGCGCCCAGGCCCAGCACGATCGTCACCGGCAGCACGATCGGGTTCAGCGCGGCCACCCCGAGCCCGGCCAGCGGCAGCGCGGCCAGCCGGCCCGCGCCCAGGCCACCGGTGACGCCCATGAACACCAGCAGCTTGTCCTCGGCGGTCGGCGCGCGCTTGTCCGGCGGGCGCAGCACGACCGGCGGGGTGGCGCCGCGCGCGAACTGGCCGCGGATCACCGCCAGCTCGTCGGGCGCGAACAGGTCCGCCAGGGCGGCGTCGGCGACCCGCTGCAACCGGTGCGCCAGGCCCGCGCTGATCCGGCCGGACACCACCTGCAACGCCGCGTCCACCTGGTGCGGCAGCCCCGCCAGCTGCTCGCGGGTCGCCGCGTCGATCGCCGTGCGGAACCACGTCTGGACGTCCCGCATCTGCCGGCTGACCTCGTGGCTGCCCTCGACGCGCGCCCGCTGCACCTCGCCGCGCAGCTTGACCTGCCAGCTGCGGGTGGACGACCGGCGCTGCGAGTTCAGCTCGTCGCGCCGCACGCGCAGCGCCTCCGCCTCCTCCTCGCCCGACGACAGCGCCCGCCGGTCCGCCTCCGCCCGCGCCACCAGCTCGTCCAGCACGGTCGCCAGGGCGCGCAACGAGTTCGCCTCGCCGAGCATCGCCGCCCGCCCGACCACCAGTTCCTGCAACGCCGCCTGCAACTCGCCCACGCCGGACCGCTCGCGCAGCATCGCCGCCGCGTCCGGGTTGGGCGCCTTGGCGGCCAGCTCGAACATCCGCGACGACACCGGGTGGAACACCGCGCCCGCGAACCGGGGCGCGTGCTCGGCCAGCAGCGCCTGGTCCGCCTCCAGCACGGTCCGCCAGCCGCGGAACTGGTCGACCTTGGTCAGCGCGAACACCACGGTCTCCACGCGCTCGCCGACCGTGCGCAGGAAGTCCAGCTCACCGCGCGTGAAGGGGGCGGACGCGTCGACCACGAACAGCAGCGCGGTCGCGGAGGCCGCCGCCTCGGCCGCCAGCTCGCCGTGCACGGACTCCAGCCCGCCGACGCCGGGAGTGTCCACAACGGACAGTCGTTCCAGCAGCGGGATCGGCGCCTCGACCTCCACGTACCGGGGCGGCAGCATGCCCGCCGGCAGCTCGTGCGCCGCCGACACCCAGTTCACCAGCTCCGCCCGCTCGAACGGCACCGGCGACATCGACCCCGCGTAGCAGGCCCGGGCGGCGAACTGCTCGCCGTGCCGGAACACCAGGTACGCCGCCGTCGCCACCTCGGCGTCCACCGGCGACAGGCCCGGCGTCGCCAGCAACGCGTTGACCAGCGACGACTTGCCCCGGTTGGTCTCGCCGACGACCACCACCGAGGCCGGACCGCCGCGCCGGGTCTCCACGAACGACGCCGCCGACGGGTCGATCGAGCGCACCAGCGCGGTCAGCCGCTCGCGGGTCTGCCGGACGGTCTGCGGGAAGGTGCTCATCGGGCCGTGTAGACCGTGACGATCGGCGCGCGCAGGGTGCGACCGCGGTCGGTGAACCCGACCACCTCGGTCTCCGCCACCACGCCGTCCAGCGTCGCGTCGTCGGTGGGCACGGTGCCGCCCGCCTCGTGCCGGGACGGGTCGAACCGCTCGCCGTCGGGTCGCACCGCGGTCACGCCGATGCCCGCGAGGCCCTCCTCGATGCGTTCCACCACGCCCGAGGACCGGGCCCGGTCCAGCGCGTACAGGCAGAGCTGCACGAGGGCGCGCCGCTCGGCCAGCGCCTGGTCGAGCAGCTCACCGGCGATAAGCGTCTCCACACCGGGCTCCGACGCCGCCGCGTCCGGTTCCGTTCCGCCCGTCATCGCCGCCCCCGGAGTTGTTGCCAGATCAGGAAGTACGCCCGGTGCACCACGTGCGCGACCCGGCTCTGCGCCGGCGTCGCCCCGAACGACGCGAAGGACCGCCACCAGCCCGCGCGCTCCAACGCGTACGCGATCAGCTCCTGCGGCGGTCGACCCGGCAGGCCCAGCTGCTCGGCCGGGTCGGGTGAGGTGCCGAACCGCAGCACCTCGTCGGCCAGGTCGGCGGGCAGCGCCACCGCGCCCGACGCGACCAGCGTCAACGCCTCCAGCAGCCGCAACTGGTGCGCCTCGGGCTTGGCCAGCAGCACCTCGATGGCGTCGTGCACGCGCTGCCGCTCGCCGGGGTCGCCGGACGCGGCGGCCAGCGCCGTCACCGACGCCAGCGCGGCGGCGGCCTTGATCCCGTCGGCGCGCGACCGGAACACCGCGTTGAGCTTGCCGCGCACCCCGGCCAGGCCGGACGCGTCCAGCAGCTTGCGGCGCAGGGCGCCCGCGGTGATCGCGGGCTCGGCGTCCAGCGCCTGGAGGGCGCAGCGGATGCCGTACAGGTCCAGCTTCTCCAGCAACCGGGTGCGCACGCCCACCGGCACGTCGCACTCCCAGCTCACGAACAGGTCCGCCGAGATCAGCATGGTCTCGCGGGTCGCGTCGTCCAGCTCGGCCAGCTTGCGGAGGGCGTCCGCGTCCGCCGAGGTGAACCTGCCGGTCTCGGCCGACTCGGCGACGAGGCCGATCACCGGCAGCACGTCCGCCACCCGCGGTTTGAGCGTGTGCGCCTGGCGCTCGGCGAGCAGCACCGCCGCCTTCCACGTGTCGCCGTCCGCGCCCTCGACGGTCTCCGCCGCGATGGTGTCGGCCTTGTTCAACACGGCGATCGCGTTCACCGGGCCGGCCTCGCGGCTCGCGGTCGCGGCGGTGAACGCGGCCAGCGCCTGCTGGTCGTCGTGCCGCACGCCCTGCGTGACGACGTAGAGCACGGCCTCCGCGCCGGCGACGGCGTTGCGCGACACCGGGTCCAGCTCGCCGCCCAGCAACGCCTCCGTGCGCGCGACCGACGCGGCGTCCAGCGACCCCAGGCCCGGGGTGTCGATCACGGTCAGGTCCCGCAGCACCGCGTTGGTCAGGTAGGCCTCGATGTGCGACACCTTCTCGACGTCCACGCCCAGGTCGGCGGGGATGCCGCCGTTCGCGTCGAAGGGCAGCACCTGCTTGCGCCCGTCGGTGAACACCACCTCGACGCGGTCCACCGTCCCGTACTGGAACCGGGTGACCAGCCGCGTGCACTCGCCCACGTCGGTCGGCGCGACCCGGCGGCCGATCAGGGCGTTGACCAACGTCGACTTGCCCGACTTGATCCGCCCCGCCACCGCCACCTGCAACGGCGCGGACAACCGGCGCAGCACCTCGCGGAACCCGGCCGCGGTGGTCGGCGACACCTGCGGTTGCAGCCGCACGCACAGGTTCGCCACGGCCGCCGAGAGCGGTCCGGCGAGCTGCTGCGCCTGCGCTGTCACGACGGAGATCGTGCCACGCGCGGTGTCGGTCCGGTTTCCGAACGGGCGGCTCCGGGTATTGCCAGGGTCGAGAGGGAGGTCACGTCATGGAACAGGGTTATGCGGTCTTCCTGCTGCTCGGCGTGGTTCTGGTGCTGATCGACGGCCAGCTGATCTACCGCAGCGGCCGGGCCTACATGAACCGGGCGTACGGCGACCCGGAAGCGGCCCGGTCCATGACGGCGCTCGCCACGGTGCTGTTCCACCTCGTGGTGCTGGGCCTGCTGGCGCTGGTGTCGATCATCACCGTGGACACCGGCGACCCGGTCAAGGACGTCGTCGTCAAGCTCGGCGTCGTGCTCCTGCTGCTGGCGCTGGTGCACGCGGTGACGATGATGATCCTGGGCCGCATCCGCGACCGGCAGCTCCAGCAGCAGCTGGCCGACGAGATGGCCGAGGAGCACCGGCTGTACGAGCGGGAGCACAACGTGCCGTCGCAGGCGGTGCGGGTCGAGCCGGTCCCGCCGGTCGACACGACCCGGGCGCAGCCGGTCGACACGACCCGGGTCGACCCCACGCAGATCGACCCGCGGCAGATCAAGACCACCCGTTGACGCGGCGGAGGTGCGGCCGTCCGACGCCGTTCATCCGTCCAGAGGATTAGACCGGGGTCAGACCGTGGCGCGACGCGTCCGGTCTGACCCCTCTTTACGCTGGTGACGTGCGGCGGCTGAGCCTGTGGATGCGTGCTCACCCGGTGTTCGGGGACTCCCTGATCGCCGGGCTGCTGCTGTTGTTCGACCTCGGCGCGATGGTCTCCGTCGGGGGAGCGGTGCCGGCGTCCGTGCTGTTGTTCGTCGGGCTGCTGCTGGTGGTGCCGGTCGCGTTCCGGCGCAGTTACCCGGTCGGCTCCAGCTACACGATCCTCGGCGGCGGGGTCATCCAGCTGATCACCCACGGCACCCTCGACCAGGGCCTGGCCGTGCGGCCCGCCGACTTCGCGCTGGCCGTGGCGCTGTACACGATGGTCGCGTTCGTCGGGCGCAGGTCGGCGCTGCTCTACGCGGGGTGGCTCGCGCTGGGCACGGTCGTGTGGTCGGTGTCGCGGGTCGGGTCCGTGCCCGAGGCCGTGTTCCTGGTCTTCCTCATCGTCGTGATCTTCGGGTTCAGCTGGGCGCTGGGCGAGTTCGTCGGCGCCCGCCGCGCCTACCAGCGGGAACTGGAGCAGCGGCTCAAGCTGCTGGAGACCGAGCGGGACCAGCAGGCGCGGATCGCGGTCGGCGAGGAGCGGTCCCGGATCGCGCGGGAGCTGCACGACGTGGTGGCGCACGCGGTGTCGGTCATGGTCGTGCAGGCCGACGGGGCCGGGTACGCGATCAAGTCGCAGCCCGAGCTGGCCGAGGCCGCCGTGCGGACCATCGCCGAGACCGGTCGGCAGGCGCTGACCGAGCTGCGCCGGCTGCTGGGCGTGCTGCGGCAGGAGGACCAGTCGGGCACGCAGTGGGCGCCGCAGCCCGGCGCCACCGACCTGGAGGACCTGGCCGAGAACCTGCGCGCGGCCGGGCTGCCGGTGCGGCTGGAGACCTCCGGCGAGCTGGCCGACCTGCCCGCCGGCCTCGGCCTGGGCATGTACCGGATCGTGCAGGAGGCGCTGACCAACACGCTCAAGCACGCCGGCACCGGGGCGTCGGCCGTGGTCCGGGTCGCCCGCGCGGGTGAGCACGTGGCGCTGGAGGTCGTGGACGACGGGTTCGGCACGCCGCACGACCTGGTCGCGGTGTCCGGCGGCAACGGGCTGATCGGCATGCGCGAGCGGGCCGGCGTGCTGGGTGGCACGTTGGAGGCCGGTCCGAACCCCGGTGGAGGCTGGCGCGTCCGGGCCGTGCTGCCGGTGGTGCCGTCATAGGGTGGGAGACGTGATCCGAGTACTGCTTGTGGACGACCAGGAACTCATGCGGATGGGATTTCGCATGGTGCTCGGCGCACAGGAGGACATCGACGTGGTGGGCGAGGCCGGCGACGGCCTCGACGCCGTGCACCTGGCGGCGTCGCTGAAGCCGGACGTGGTGCTGATGGACGTGCGGATGCCGGTGCTGGACGGGGTCGAGGCGACCAAGCGGATCGCCGAGGCGGGCACCGGGAAGGTGCTGGTCATGACCACCTTCGACATGGACGAGTACGCGTTGTCGGCGCTGCGCAACGGCGCTTCGGGCTTCCTGCTCAAGGACACCCCGCCCGGCGACCTGGTGTCGGCGCTGCGGGCGGTGGCGTCCGGCGACGCGGTCGTCTCGCCGTCGGTGACCAAGCGGCTGCTGAGCCGGTTCCTCGGCGAGGGCGGCGGCGAGCTGCGGGACGCGTCGGTGCTGGAGGTGCTGACCGAGCGCGAGCGGGAGGTCCTGGTGCTGATCGCCAAGGGCCTGTCCAACACCGAGATCGCGCGCAAGCTGTTCCTGTCCGAGGCGACGGTGAAGACGCACGTGGGCCGCATCCTGGCGAAGCTGGACCTGCGGGACCGGGTGCAGGCCGTGGTCCTGGCCTACGAGACCGGCCTGGTCCGGCCCGGCGACGTCTGACCGGGCCAGACCGTACACCGCCGCGGGTCAGCGGTACTTCGAGGCGTCCACCGTGGTCGGGTCCAGGCCCGGCTTCACCACGTCGTCGTTCCAGCGACCCCAGTCCGGCCGGGTGCCGTCGAGGTCGGTGAAGCCGTACTCGCGCATGAGGGTCCACGAGGCCAGCGCCTGACCGGTGAACCGGTGGCGGTCCGGGTCGGCGGCCAGCGCGGCGATGCCCCGGCCGACGTAGTGCGGGGTTTCCGACATCGCGAAGTGCGGCTCGCGCGCCACCACGTCCCGCCAGTTGTCCTCGGTGACGCCGAAGCCCGTCAGCATCTCCTCCGAGCGCAGGAACCCCGGCGTGACGGCGACCGAGGTGGCGCCGTGCTTGCCGATGTCCTTGGCCAGCACGCGGCCCATCCGCCGGACCGCGATCTTCACCGAGTCGTAGGCCAGCATGCCCGAGTAGTACTCGTCGTCGTCCCCGTCGGTGACCTCGACGACCAGCCCGCCCGGCTTGCGGATCACCAGCGGCACCAGCCGGTGCAGCGCGACCAGGTGCGCGCGGACGCTGTTGTGCCACATGCCGAGCTGCTTGTCCAGGTCGACCTCCCAGAACGGCTTGAACTCGACCGCCTGCTCACCGCCCCACACGTCGTCCACCAGGACGTCCAGCTGTCCGTCCACTTCGGACTCGATGCGGTCGCGGAAGGCGTCCACGTCCGCGATGGACGTGAAGTCGCAGCGCACCGGGATGCCCCGGCCGCCCGCCGCCGTGACCAGTTCCGCGGTCTCCTCGATCGTCTCGTCTCGCCCGATCGGCGACCGCCCCTCCCGCGACGACCGCCCGCCGACGAACACGGTCGCGCCCTTCGCCCCCAGTTCCACCGCGATGGCCCGACCCGCGCCGCGCGTCGCCCCCGTGACCGCCGCGACCTTGCCCTCCAACGACATTCAGCTCCCCTTCCACGCGTCCAGCACCGCGTCCACGTCCTCCGCCAGCCGGTCGGCCAGCGCGCCGCGCGGCCGGACCGACCAGTCCATCGAGACCCCGAAGACCACCACCGTGAGCACCCGCGCGGCGCGTTCCGGCTCGGGCGCGCGCGGCAGGTCCGCCGCTCGCACCAGGTCGAGCACCGTGCGTTCGGTCGCCGCGTAGTGGTCGGCGAGCAGCGCTCGCAGGTCCGGGTCGATCAGGTCGACACCGAGCTGCGCCAGGTGGTTGCCCGCCTCGGCCGGGTCGGTCATGCCCTCGAACCAGGTCAGCAGCGCCCGCCGCAGCCCGTCGACGGGCTCGTGGCCCGCCGCGGCCTCGCGCATGCGCCGCTCGACGTCCGCGGTGGTCTGCCTGGTCAGCGCCTGGAGCAGGCCGCTCTTGGACCCGAACCGCTGCGCGACCGTGCCGACCGACACGCCGGCCTCCTTGGCCACGTCGGCGATGGTGAACCCCGGCCCCTTCCGACCGATCACGGCGGAGGTGGCGGTGAGCAGCCGTTCGTCGGTGATGGACTGCGGTCGTGGCACCGGATTATTGAACCACGGTTCATTAATATCGTCCATTAGGGTTTCCCCAGTGACCTGGAGACCCAGCCTCATCGCCCTGGACATCGACGGCACCATCACCCGCGTGGGCACCGAGGAGATCGCCCCGGCCGTGCGCGCGGCGATCCACCGGGCCGTCGACCACGGCTCCCACGTGGTCCTGTCCACCGGCCGCAGCCTCATCGGCACCCGCCCCGTCGTCGAGGACCTCGACCTGCGCGGCACGGTCGCGATCTGCTCCAACGGCGCGGTGTGGTGGGACACGACGTCCCGCACGGTCCTGCGCAAGATCGACTTCGACCCGGCCCCGGCCGTCGAACTGCTGCTGGACCTGTTCCCCGGCGCGGTGTTCGCCGCCGAGGTGACGGGCGAGGGCAACCTGGCGATGGGCCGCTTCCCGACCGGCTACCTGTGGGGCGAACTGCGCGAGGTCGACTTCGCGGGCCTCACCGCCGAACCCACGTCCCGGCTGGTCATGCGGTGGAACGACCACACGCCGGAGGAGGTGGCGCTGCGCCTGGCCGGCGCGGAACTCGACGGCGTCACCTGGTACGTCGACCACGACGACCCGTGGGTGACCGTCGCCCCGACCGGCGTCAGCAAGGGCTCGGCGCTGGAGGAACTCCGCGTGCGACTGGGCGTCGCGGAGTCCGACACGCTGGCCATCGGCGACGGGCACAACGACGTGGAGATGCTGCGCTGGGCCGCGCACGGCGTGGCGATGGGCCAGGCTCCGGCGACCGTGCAGGAGGTGGCGGACGCCGTCACCGGCACCGTCCTGGAGGACGGCGCAGCGGCCGTCCTGGACCAGTGGTTCGCGGCCTAAGTCTGTGTGGTCAGCTCAACGCGGTCGCGCGACGCACGGCCTCCTCCACGTTCGCCGGGCTCGCCGGCAGCAGCGGCAGGCGGACCTCCGCGGTCGGGATGCGCCCCTGCGCGTGCAGCACGCCCTTGACCACGGTCGGGTTCGGCTCGGCGAACAAGGCCCGCGACAACGCGCTCAACGGCCCGGTCAACGCGCGGATCGTCGTCGTGTCGCCCTTCTCCCACGCCTGGACCAGCTCGACGAACCGACCGGTGGCGACGTGCGCGGAGGCCAGGATGCCGCCGTGGCCGCCGAGGGCCAGCAGGGGCGAGAGGAACGCGTCCTCGCCACCCAGGACGGCGAAGCCCGCGGGCGGGTCGACCATCAGGTCCACGGTGTCCTCGGTGACGCCGCCGGGCGCGTGCTTGACCCCGATCACGTTCGGCAGCGCGGCGAGCCGGCGCAGCGTGGCGGCCGACAGGTGCTGCCCGGTGCGGTAGGGGATGTCGTAGACCACCAGCGGCACCGGGCTCTCGGCGGCGACCTTGGTGAAGTAGGCGACCACGCCCTCCTCACCCGGCCGCAGGAACGGCGGCACCAGGGTCAGCGCGGCAGTCGCACCCCGACCGGCGGCGTCGCGCAGGGCTTCCGGAGTGTTCGCGCCGATCAGCAGCTGCGCACCGCGCTCGTGGGCCACGCGAGCGGTGAGGTTGAGCACGGCCCGCTGCTCGGCGGGGGTGAGCGCGCCAGGCTCACCGGTCGTGCCCAGGGCCACCAGCCCTGTCGCCCCGTCCGCGAGCACCTGGTCGGCCAGGGCCTCCAACGCGTCGAGGGCCACGCGGTCCTCACGGTCGAACGGGGTGATCAGCGGAACGAACAGACCGGTCAGCATGGTGCCAGGATGGAGTCCGCGACCGTGTAGCACCAGTTCGCTTTCCTCAACGAAAACGTAAGCTCACCTGATGCTCGACGTCCGCCGCCTGCGCCTGCTCCGCGACCTGGCCCACTTGGGCACGATCGCGGCGGTCGCTCAAGCTCATGCCTACACACCCTCCGCAGTCTCCCAGCAATTGGCGGCCCTGCAACGCGAAGCAGGCGTCCCCCTGCTCGAACACACCGGCCGCCGGGTGACCTTGACCCCGGCCGGAACGGAGCTGGTCCGACACACCGAAACCATCCTGGCGACCTTGGAGACGGCGGCAGCCACACTGTCCGCCGCGAGGGCAGGCGTGTCCGGAACCGTACGAATCGGCGCGTTCCCGACAGCCGTCCGAACCCTGCTACCAGCCGCGTTGGTGGCACTAGCACGAGACCACCCGGCACTGGACCTCATGGTGAGCGAACTGGACCCGGTGGACATGCCCGACGCCCTCCGCGACGGCCGCCTGGACGTGGCACTCGTACACGACTACGACATTGCGCCGGTCGCCCCGGACCCTGGCCTGGACTCCGTGCCGCTACTGGAGGAGACGGTGTTCCTCGCGGTGCCGACATCGTTCGAGACCGGGCCGACCCCGGTGGCAGATGCGAGGGAGACGGCCTGGGTGGCCGGCACACCGGGCACGCTGTGCCACACCGTGGCGACCCGGGTGTGCGAGTCGCATGGTTTCACCCCGCGCGTTCGACACCACGTGGATGACTTCACGGCGGTGTTGGCGCTGGTGGCGGCCGGTCAGGGGGTGGCTTTGGTGCCGGAGTTGGGTGCTGCGCAGCCGGCTGTGGGTGTGCGCTTGGTGCCGTTGGAGGTGTGCCGCCGGACTGCTGTCGCATATCGGCGGGGCGGGGGCGGGCATCCGGCGATCGCAGCGTGCATTGCGGCTTTGTTGAGTTCTCGGGATGTGCTGCCAAAGCGGTAGAACAGTAGTTCTTCCCGCGCGTAGCGCGGTTGTTCGCGCCTGGAGCGCGCGGTAGGTGTTACCTACAAGTGGAGGGCCTCGGTTCCCCCACCGTATGGCCTGCCCGAAGGGCTACCAC